>WTIB01000306.1:0-7758 GCA_011522905.1 Crocinitomicaceae bacterium
AATGTAGAAAGAGCAAAAGAAATCAATGGTCTGATTAAAGGTTAAGATATCGTCAATTAACCTTTTAGGAAGCTTTATTCTAAAAGTCGATTATCTTTGCTTTCATGAAAAAAATACTCCTTTTAGGTTCTGGAGAGCTAGGTAAAGAATTTGTTATTGCTTGCCAGCGTCTCGGACAATACATAATTGCAGTGGATAGCTACCCTAATGCCCCAGCGATGCATGTGGCTCATGAATCCGAAGTCATTTCTATGCTTGATGGCGAGTCTCTCGACAGGATTGTTGCCAAGCATAAACCTGATTTTATCGTTCCTGAAATTGAAGCTATTCGAACGGAACGATTTTACGATTATGAAAAACAGGGCATAAATGTGGTTCCAAGTGCAAAGGCCGCAAATTACACTATGAACAGAAAGGCCATTCGTGATTTAGCTGCTATTGATTTAGGAGTTCGAACAGCAACATATAGTTACGCTAAAAATGTAGCTGAGCTGCGTGAAGGTGTCCACAAATGTGGAATTCCTTGTGTGGTTAAGCCTTTAATGTCCAGTTCAGGTAAGGGGCAATCAGTTATTCGGACTGAAGAGGATATTGAAAGGGCATGGACCTATGCCTGCGAAGGTTCTCGTGGAGACCTTCAGGAAGTTATTGTAGAGGGCTTTATTGATTTTGATTATGAAATCACTTTGCTCACCGTTACTCAAAACGATGGACCAACTTTATTCTGTCCACCAATAGGTCATCGCCAAGAACGAGGAGATTATCAAGAAAGCTGGCAACCCATGCCAATGAATCCAAATCATTTAAAAGAGGCTCAAGATATGGCGGCTAAGGTAACTGCTGCTCTCGGTGGGGCCGGGATTTGGGGTGTGGAATTTTTCATTACCTCAGAAGGCGCCTATTTTTCAGAGCTTTCGCCACGGCCACACGATACTGGTATGGTAACTTTAGCTAAAACCCAAAACTTCAATGAATTTGAGCTACATGCTCGGGCCGTCTTGTCGCTACCCATTCCAGAGGTGAAGTTATTTCGCAATGGTGCAAGTGCTGTGGTTTTGGCCACTCAAGAGTCTCATAATACTCCTAGTTTTGAAGGTTTAGACGAGGCCATGAGTACCCCTGATTCTGAGCTTCGGCTTTTTGGAAAGCCAACAACTCGTCCGTACAGACGAATGGGTGTCACTCTCAAATATGGCACGAATGATGTTAAAGAATTGGTCGAACAAGCCCAAATTATGGCGTCTAAAATTGTAGTAAGATGAGAATTCAAATCTGCCTTTTCCTTTTTTTATTTTCCGGTTTTATTCATGCGCAATCAGTGAACTATGAGCTCTCAATGCCCAAGCCGCAAAATCATTACTATCATATCAAAATGGAGCTTAATGATTTTAATCAGAAAGAGCTTAACATTTCTTTGCCTGTTTGGGCTCCTGGGTCGTATTTAGTGCGGGAGTTCTCAAAGAACATCAATTTGGTAAAAGCATTTGATGAAAAGGGAAATCCACTTGAAATAAAAAAGACCAGAAAAAATAGCTGGTCTATTAAAAAGGGAAATAAACAGAACGTAGTCATAAAATATGAGGTATATGCTTTCGAGCTTTCTGTTCGCACCTCATTTTTGGATTTGACTCACGGTTTTGTAAGTGGAAGTGGTGTATTTATGTTTGTTGAAGATTATTTGAACATAAGTGGTTCATTGAAAGTTATACCTTATGAAGGATTTACTAAAGTTTCAACTGCTTTGCCTAAGGCCAAAGAAAAATTCACTTACAATTATTCCGATTATGATCAGTTAGTGGATTGTCCTATTGAAATTGGAAATCAAATCGTTTTTGAATTTAATGCGGCCGGAGTAAAACATACCGTAGCTATATATGGTGATGGGAATTATGTGATTGAAGATTTGCGAAATGATATGACCAAAATCATTGAGGAGGAAACAAAGGTTTTTGGTCAGAATCCGAATAAGGAGTATTTGTTTATTATTCATAATGTAGTGAATGGTCAAGGTGGGCTTGAGCACAAAAACTCAACTACCCTTAGCGTAAATAGATGGACCTATAGCGGATCAAATTATGTCAAGTTTTTGAGTCTTGTGGCGCATGAATATTTCCATCTTTGGAATGTAAAAAGAATTAGACCCATTGAATTGGGCCCTTTTGATTACAATCAAGAGAATTACACGGACTTGCTTTGGGTTATGGAAGGATTTACTTCATACTACGACGAGCTTATTTTGTTGAGGTCAGGATATTATTCACAGCATCAAATGTTAGGCAAAATAGAGAGTGCGATAAATTATGTTGAAGGGTCTGAGGGTTCAAGAGTTCAACCCTTGGCACACGCTAGCTTTGACGCCTGGGTTAAAGCATACAGACCGAATGAAAATAGCTCAAACACAAGTATGTCTTATTATTCAAGAGGGTCAATTATAGCGGCTTTATTGGATGTAATGATTATTGAAAATAGCAAGGGTAAAAAATGCTTAGATCATTTTCTACAGGCCTTATATTCGAATTTTTATGAAAATAAAGGAAGGGGCTTTACCTCAAAAGAATTCAAAAAAGAGCTCGAGTCATTTGTAGGTAAAAACTTGGATGAATTTTATGCGAAATATATAGACGGAACTGAAATCCCCCCTTATTCAAAAATTTTTGGACGAATTGGTGTTGATGTTCAGGATGTAAGCAAGTCTTATCCCGATTTTGGAGCTTCAATTACGAGCTCTGGAGGTAAAGCCATTATTAAGTCTATACGCTCCAATTCTGCAGCTGAAGATGCGGGTTTGAGTGTCAATGATGAAATCATTGGATGTAATGGATATAGGGTTGGCAAAAATGACATTGAAAGTGTGATGCAAAGTCTTGAGAATGGCGATGAATTAGAATTATTAATTTCACGTGATGATATTTTATTTTCGGTCGAATTCAAAATGACCAATAGATTCAAACCCAAATTTTATTTGACATTAACAAATGAAAAACCTAAACTTCTTAATTACTGGCTTCGCTAAGTCAGTTTGCATTTTATTTTTAGTTTTTGGATTTACTGCCTGTGGACAGTATAAAAACATACAGATTCCACTTGCGAAAAATTCTTATTCATACAGTGGCTGCGAACCATCCATAGATATAAACCCATTTAATAATCAGCACATGGCCGTTGGTTCGATTTTGGATGGTTATCATTATTCCAAGGATGGAGGCTTAACTTGGAAGTCAAAACAATTAAAAAGTTCTTTTGGTGTTTATGGAGATCCTGTAATCAAGTTCAATTCAAAAGGTAATGTATTTTATTTTCATTTGGCTTCATATAAAAAGACGAGTCATCTTGACCGTATTGTTTGTCAAAAAGCAAGTGAAATTGATAAGACTTTTAATAATGGTACCGCTCCAGAACCCAATGGCACAAAGGTACAAGATAAGCATTGGATAGTCATTGACCCTCAAACGGATGAAATATACATGACCTGGACTCAGTTTGATGCTTATGATTCTGCTGATCCCAAAGATTCCTCAATAATTGTATTTTCAAAATCGAGTGATGATGGAAATACATGGACTTCTCCAATGCGTATTTCAAAATTTGGTGGTGATTGTCTTGACGGAGACAATACCGTTGAAGGAGCAATGCCTGCTTTGGGTAAAAACGGAGAGCTATTTGTGGTTTGGTCTGGTCCAAAAGGCCTCATGCTTCAGGTATCTAAAGATAAAGGAGAAACATGGTTAGAAGAGGAAAAACATTTATTTGAACATCAGGGAGGATGGAATATTGAGGTTGAAGATTTTTTTCGATCAAATGGCTTACCTGTATTTGTTAGTGACCATTCAAAGTCGTCCCCAAACTATGGTAATTTGTATTTGAATTGGACGATACAGGATATGTCAACTGGACAGACCTCTGTAATGCTATCTATGTCAGCTGATAATGGTAAGACTTGGACAAAACCCAAAAAAGTACATAAGGAAACTTCTAAATACAATCATTTTTTGACTTGGCTTACCGTTGACCCGAGTAATGGTAATCTTCATTTTGTTTATTACCGAAAAAAAAGGGAATCAAAGGCAACAGATGTTATGTGGGCTTGTAGTATGGATGGCGGTTTAAGTATGAAAGAGCAATTGATTTCAGAAAAATCTTTTGAGCCAAATCCGTATGTCTTTTTCGGTGATTATCTGAATATTGCGGCTCAAGATAATGTGATTAGACCTGTCTGGCCGAGAATGGACAATGGAAAAATATCTCTTTGGACAGCTCTAATTGACTTAAAATGAATGTTCGCATAGAATCTTCATGGAAAAGAGTACTGAATGATGAATTTGAGCAAAAATATTTTAAAGAACTTACTCAAAAAGTCAAAGAATTATATCTGAATAACACGGATAAGATATTTCCAAAAGGTGCGGATATTTTTCGTGCTTTCGACTTATGTCCTTTTGATCAGACCAAAGTGATTATTTTAGGGCAGGATCCTTATCCCACACGAGGGCATGCACATGGATTATCCTTTTCGGTTAATGACCATGTCAAACCATTTCCTAAAAGTCTAAAAAATATTTTTTCGGAAATAAATAATGATATTGGTAAGCCATTTCCAGAGAATGGGAATCTTAGTAGATGGGCTGAGCAGGGAGTATTACTCCTAAATGCTGTTCTGACAGTAGAAGAAGGGAGGCCTGATAGTCATAAAGGTATTGGCTGGGAGCAATTTACAGATAGTGTAATTAAAATGCTTTCCACACAAAAAGAGCATCTTATTTTTATGCTATGGGGTGCAAAAGCAGGGCAAAAAAGGAGGCTTATAGATGAAGGAAAGCATAAGGTTTTGTATTCCGTCCATCCATCACCCTTATCGGCGTACCGAGGTTTTTTTGGTTGCAAGCATTTCAGTAAAGCAAATGATTATTTATTGATGAATAAATTGACTCCTATAGATTGGTGAGTATTCCTTTATATATTTGCATTTCATGAAATTGGAAAACGATTTATATTTAAGAGCTTCAAGTGGTCAAGAAATAGAACGCTACCCTGTATGGTTGATGCGCCAGGCAGGTAGGATTTTACCTGAGTATCGAGAAGTTCGGGCAAGTGTTTCGGGGTTCAAAGAGCTTGCAGAAACGCCTGATTTGGCCTCTGAAGTTACTGTACAACCAGTTGATTTATTGGGAGTTGATGCTGCAATTATTTTTTCAGATATTCTTGTTGTTCCTGATGCGATGGGTTTGACTTATCAAATGATCGAGAAAAAAGGACCTTGGTTTGAAAAGACCATTAAGAATGAATCAGATTTAGCCTTAATTGATAATGATATTGATGTTGAGGATAGGCTAGCATACGTTCTACAGGCTATTTCATTGACAAAAAGAAAATTAAATAATAGAGTTCCTCTTATAGGTTTTGCTGGAGCACCATGGACTATTTTGTGTTATATGGTTGAGGGTTCTGGTTCTAAAACATTCTCGCAAACACGTAAACTTTTATACACCAATTCACAATTGGCACATGAATTGCTACAACGAATAACTGATGTGACGATTGCCTATCTAAAAGCCCAACAAAGACATGGGGCTGATGCCTTACAGTTATTTGACTCTTGGGCAGGTATTTTAGGACACAATCAATATCAAGAATTTGGAATGAGATATATTAAACAAATTGTTGAAGCGGTGAAAGGACCATTTACGGTCTTTTCAAAAGGGGCATACAGTTCCTTATCTAATTTGATGGATTTACCATGTACAACAATTGGTTTGGATTGGAATATGGATATGGCATTTGCACGATCTTTGTGTGGAGAGTCAAAAACACTTCAAGGGAATTTAGACCCTTGTGTTTTATATGGTTCAGAGGAGCGTATTCAGTCTGAAACGTTTAAAATGTTGAAATCTTTTAAAAGTCCACGGCATATTGTAAATTTGGGCCACGGTGTTTATCCAGATATTCACCCTGAAAATGTCAAAACATTTATTAATACAGTTAAAAATTATGAAATTTAATTTATCTATTACCTTAACCTTATTGGTATTCATTGGGAGTCATGTAGCATTATCACAAAAACGTGGTAAAAAAGGAAAATCTACAAGCTCTGATATGTTGAATATGACATTTGAAAGATTACAAGAAGATGAGGAAGTTTCGGAGCTTGGGTCTATCACTTTATTAGATAACGGTGTTTTTTCTCCTACAGAAAATGCTGCAGACCTCTTTCAGAAGGGGGCTGGTTCAGTTGCAGGAATTCCAAATAATGCATTTGGAAGCGAGGAGAGTGATGTGGATGGCGGGAAATTGTATGCAGGATTTGTTGCCTACAGACCAGGACGAGAATCTTCCCTAAGAAGCTATATAACCATACCGTTTATTAAAGGGAAAAATAATGTCTCTTTATCCAAAGGTTTAAAGTATTGTGTTCAATTTAAAGTATCATTGGCCGAATCCTCCAAATATGCGTGTAACAATATTGGAGCATATTTTACCAAGGAGGCGCCATCGAGTAAATCTGGTATCATCAATGCTCCAGAAAATCTGATTAGGGGAAAAAACAATCGTATTCACCAAGGTTTTTTTGGATGGGATCAGGTTTGTGAAATCTACACAGCAAAGGGAGATGAAAAATTCATCACCATTGGTAATTTCGATAAAAATGACAACACGCGTTGGATTCCAGTGAAAAAACCAAAAACTGCGGAAGTTGAAACCTTAAAACATGCTTATTACTACATTGATAATGTGACTGTTAAGCAAATCGACTCAGATGAAGATTGTAAGTGTGTTGTAAATAGCCAATCTGCTCATACAGAGGAATATTCGACATTAATCTACACGAAGGCGATTCATATTGAAGAATCTATGACGACAGCGGAAAGGGTTGAAGCTCAAGAATTGTTTTTTGGATTTGGGAAAAAAGACTTGACGCCAAATTCTAAAGAAAGCCTAAAGTACATTGCTGGTATATTAAAAAATGACCCTGCTACAAGCATTGAAATTCACGGACACTCAGATAGTCAAGAAGAAAGTTTGGGAGCTACAAAAGAGGAGTTTAGTGATATGGGAATGGTGAGAGCAAATTATGCAAAACGTTATTTCTTGGCAAATGGTATTGACGAGTCGAGAATAACGGTTAAGTCTCACAGAGATACAGAAATCAGCAGAGAAATTGCTCCAAGTGTCGATGACGAAGAACTGAAAGCTGCGAAAAGTCGTAGAGTAGAGTTTAAACTAAATTAGAAGGCAAGTTCAGTTTTTGAAGCTCCTTATGCAGTCGTTGTGTTGGAAGACCAATGACATTGGTATAGCTGCCTTTAATTTCTTTGACGGCAATTAAACCAATCCATTCTTGGATGCCATATGAACCTGCTTTGTCGAAGGGCTTCATTTCATCAATGTAGTATTGAATTTCATTGCTTTTCAGTTCATTAAATATAATTTCAGTGGTTTCTTGAAATTCGCTAATTTGATTTCCGTGGACGAGACATATGGCACTCATGACTTCATGTTTGTTTCCAGATAAACGAGATATTGTAGCGAATGCTTCTTTTTTGTCTTTGGGTTTACCAAGGATTTCGTTCTCAAAAATCACCACAGTATCACAACAAATTAAAAGCGCTTTTTCTTGAAGGTTCTTCATTAAATGCTTTGCCTTTCTACGAGCCAATAAGGGGGCAACCTTATATACATCAATTGAATTATCGAAAGATTCATCTACTTCTGACACCAAAACTTCAAATGAATACCCCATCTCTTTTAAAAGATGTTTACGTC
>WTIB01000306.1:7858-22929 GCA_011522905.1 Crocinitomicaceae bacterium
TCTGACACCAAAACTTCAAATGAATACCCCATCTCTTTTAAAAGATGTTTACGTCTCGGTGATCCTGAGCCTAGAATAATGTTCATATCAAATAAATAATGCACTCAGACCAATGAGCATGCTAAGTTTTAATAGGGCTTGGCTAAATTTTAGGAAGAGCTCGTTGTTTGCCATCAAAATAATGATGAATATGTTCAAGCTAAGGGCAATTAAGAGAATGTAAAAGGCCCAATCTTCAAGCCAAAAATTAAACAGTTCAGTGAAAGTAATGAGGCAAACGATTTGAGTAATCAAAATCATACCGATGATTCTTTTAGTCATTTTTAAACCATATTTCATAGGTATAGATTTTACAAATATTTTTCGGTCTCCGGGTATATCTGTAATGTCTTTACATATCTCTCTGGCGAGATTTTGCATCATTGCAAAGAAGGCCAATAAATAAATAATATGAAAGCTGGGGTTTTCATACCAATGTCCCGCATATTGGTCATATATCCCACTGTCTTTTGAAAACACAAAAAAACTTAGTGCTAGTAGAGGAACAAATCCAGTTAATATGGCTATAACTGCGTTTCCAAGAAAGATTTTCTTCTTAAAGTAAACACTGTAAAACCATAGGGCGTTAATGGCCAGTAAATTGATAAATACATACCAAAATGTGCTGTATTTAGAACTCAGATATATTGAAATAATAAGTGCCGAAAAATTAAAACTCCAATGCAAAATAATCGCCCATCGTTTTTTGACATATTTTGTTATGATTAGTTTTTGTGGTTTATTAATGCGGTCGGCTTTAACATCGAAATAATCATTTATCATGTTTCCTGCACCCGCTATCAATATAGTTGAGAGAAGGAACAATGCAAAGTCTAACTTGTTGATATTTACAATCGGGTTATTAAATGAAAGGTGATAACCAACCCCGAACATTGTTGCTACAATGATAAATATATTTTGAGGTCTTATTAACCAAAAAATTGATATTAAAAAGTTTCCCGCCATACAGTTCTCCTGTTTTGTTGATGTGCAGCTTCTTTTTCTGAATTTTTATCCATTTTATTAATGGATTCATCTGAAAAAATCGGATAAAGTGATCCATAACCTTTAAAAGTCATTCGCGACGCTGAAATTCCTTTTTCAATGAGATATTTATATACTGATTCTGCTCTCTTTTCAGATAAAGTTAAGTTTTTTTCACTGTCCCCCCTTGAATCTGTGTGCCCACCAAGTTCTATATTCATGTTTGGGTTTTCTGCTAGATATCTCGCAAATAAGTCTAACTCTATACGCGATTCAATTCTTAGTGTCGATTTATTTAAATCAAAAAATACATTTTCAAAAATGTTTTCCGCTGAAAAACTCGAGTCTATTTCGGTATTATTTGCTTGAATTGGCTTGTTCATTGGAATATCAAGATGATAGCTGTCTGAATTATTTTCTTCTGATAAATCAAAATGAAGAGAATAGGGATGATAATCTTTATAAGTCACAGAAATGGCATAATTTCTATTTACAGGTAATGGAACCATAAATGTGCCGCTTACTTTATCTGCTTCCGAAACAATGATTCTTTCCCCTGTAGATAAATCAAAAAGTTCAAATTGACCTTGGAGAGGAACTTTAGTGACTTTATCGTATACAAAACCATCAAAGTATAATGTTTTAGTCGCTTGAGCTTCTTTTGGGAGTTTAAATGAATATATGTCTAAGCCGCCATATCCTCCGCTTCTATTTGAGGCAAAGTAGGCGATTTCACCTTCGGCCGAAACCATTAAAGAATTTTCGTCAAATTTTGTATTTATTGGATATCCTAAATTCTCCGGGGTGGACCACTGTCCGTTTGCTTGCAACCTAGTTACATAAAGATCAGATCCCCCCATTCCAGGATGTCCTTTCGAGGCAAAATAGAGTGTTCTTCCGTCAGGATGAATATGAACAGATTCCTCAGTATTTGGAGTATTGATATGATCAGGCAATCGCTGTGGAGGGCCCCAAATTCCATCCTTTTGCAAATAAGAGACGTATATGTCACTATTGTTATTTTTACTTCCTTTGATTCCTCTTATAAAATAAAGGGTTTTTCCATCCGCAGATAGAGATGGTTGGGACTCCCAATTTCCACTGTTGACATATCCGGGAAGGTTAACAGGTCCGTACCAAGTATTTCCAACTTTTTTGGCATAAAAAAGGTCACAGCTTCCTTTACCACTTCTGTTTTCTCCATAATAGGTTCCAGATTGATCCGCACAGGCCACAAATACAAGGTTTCGACCATCAGCAGATAGGGTAGGAGCCCCCTCATTATTAATCGTATTAATATTTTTTGGCATTGGTATAGATTTACCCCAATTACCATTTTCCCCCAGATAAGAAATAAAAAAATCCTCTTGTTCGTAATAATCTCTCATTTTTAGGGGGATCAATCTTGTAAATAGTAAAGTACTACCATCCACAGTTAGAGCAGGATAATATTCAGGAAATTTCGTGTTTACTCCAGGTCCCAAATTGATGGGGTTAAATGGTTTTGGATTTTGAATAGCATGCCTGGCGAATTCGGCACTTCTTTTAATTTTATATGCCTCCTTTGACAAAACCGAGCTTGCGTTTGGATTTTTTAAAAAGATATTCGCGTATTTAATACTTTCGTCGTAATTACCAAGAGCGAGGTGCAAATTCGCCAAATAGCAATAGGTAGAGCCAGATTTACTATGTAAGGGATTTATTTCAACCGCTCTTTCATAATGTTTAATGGCTTGCGTATAGTCATTGATATATTCATAAAATTCACCAATGAGTAATTGTGCCTCCCAAAATTCCGAATCCTTTTCTAAAGCTTGCTTCAGTACAATAATGGCATCTTTGTAATTCGGTTGAAAAGTTTTTTCATCATAGGATTCTCTTGGGATTTTCTTTGCCTTTTCAAAAAGTTTAATAGCTTTTTTACTTTTTGTAGAGTATCCAAATTGCGCTTTAGCACAAGAACTCATTATGCAGGCCAAAAATACGAAAAAGAGAAACTGAAATTTCATGTAAGAAATTTAAGGAATTTTCATGTACTTATGGGTTTGTAACGATATTTTCCATCCTTTGTTACGTTTTGTAAACTCAACAATTTCAGGCATTACCTGTTCCATTTTGGACCATTCAGGTTGAATATACAATAGACAATGATCTCCAACTTTTTTTGAATGCTCTAGAGCCCAATTGAAATCAGATTTGTTGTAAATTACGATTTTTAGTTCATCTGCTTTTTTGTATGCCTCTTCTGTTGGACTTTTGAATTTTTTAGGTGAAAAGGTATACCAATCGACTATTCCTTTTAAAGGGTAACATCCTGAAGTTTCAATAGCAATTTTTTTCCCAATTGATTTTAAACCTGAACAAAGTGCTGATATATCATACATGGCTGGCTCTCCACCTGTAATTACCACCAAATCACAATTATTATTTTTGACTCGCTCAATGATTTCATCGACACGACAAGTTGGATGAGACTCAGCATCCCAGCTTTCTTTTACATCACACCAAACGCAACCTACATCACATCCTCCGAGGCGAATGAAATAAGCCGGTGTACCCGTGTATTTGCCTTCACCTTGAATGGTAAAGAACTCCTCCATAATGGGCAACTCATGAGTCATTATTCAATTCAATTTTGGGGGTAAAGTTAATCAATTGACTTATTTGATTCCATGATATTCTTTTTTAAGAGGATATTGGTGTGTTTGTAATGAACTTGTATATCAACAATTTTGGTATGACTATTTAATTATATTTGTTTATATAAACTTCTTACTTATGAAAAATTTTTACATCTCTATCTTTTCTATTTTTCTAACCTCAGCTATTGTGGCTCAGCAAATTGACAATGGCGATATGGAGGCTTGGGATAATTTGGGTGCGGCAGCTGAAGAACCCGCGAATTGGAATAGTTTCATGACGGCTACAGGTGGACTAGCTTTTTTTGGCTCACAACAAGTTGAGCAATCAACTAATGTTCCTTCATCTTCAAACGGTATGTATAGTGCCCGTGTATATTCTAAAAGCACTCTAGGAATTGTTGCCAATGGAAATCTAACACTAGGAAGAATTAATATGGGTAGTAGTACACCAAGTAGTCCTGACAACTACAATTTTACCAGTACAGGAGATTCTGATTTTTCACAAGCTTTAACGGCTTCACCTGATTCTTTAGTTTTTTGGGTAAACTATAATGCCAACAATAGCTCTGATTCAGCAAGAGTTCGTGCTGTAATTCATGATGATTATGATTACAGAGACCCTACTGATGCAGGATCAGAACCCCATACAGTAGCTGTTGCAAGTTTAAATTATCTACCAACCAATGGATGGGAGAGAAAATCGGTTCCATTTGCTTATGTAGGCCCTTCATCAAATCCAGAGTACATACTGATTACTTTTACCACGAATAAGACTCCTGGGGGAGGATCAGCTGGAGATGAGGTATTTATTGATGATGTGGAATTGATTTATAATTCTACCGCTCAATTGTCAAGTGAAAATTCAAACAAATGGATTGGATATAATGCAAGTTCAGGGCTTTACATTTCAGATGATTTTTTGAAAGACGAAATGATTATTGTTACAAATCTAATGGGTCAGATTATTCAAAAGGGATCGGTAAGTGAACTGAATGGGACTAAACTTCAGACTGGAATGTACATTGTTTCCCATCAATCTGGTTCTTCGAAAATAATTTCAGAATAGTATATGATTAAATG
Organism: Crocinitomicaceae bacterium; assembly: GCA_011522905.1. Lineage (GTDB taxonomy): Bacteria > Bacteroidota > Bacteroidia > Flavobacteriales_D > Crocinitomicaceae > UBA952. The sequence goes on from WTIB01000306.1 coordinate 12,604, forward strand.
CTTCACGGGTATATTACTCTTTTTTATTGTTTTCAATTCTTGGTCTCAGAATGATTCGAAAATTTATGGAAGAGTAGTAGATGAAAGTGGAGAAGTTTTAGCAGGGGCCTCTGTTATTTATCGAACAGATGTATCCATAGGCTCAGTCACAGATTTTGATGGTAATTTCGAATTGTCTGTGCCCTCGGGAAAATGTAAACTCATTTGTCGATTTACCGGAATGAAGTCAGATACGGTAACATTTCAGCTTGGGCCAGGTCAAACTAAAGAGGTCAATTTCACCCTTTTCTCCTACATTAAGGAATTTAAAGAAGTGGATGTAAAGGTTGGTAAATTTGATAAACCAATTGAAGAGCAGACGGTAACGATGGTTGTTATAAAGCCTGAACTTATTGAAAATAAGAATACCAGAAGTATTGAAACGGCCTTAGATCAAACTCCAGGATTAAATATTCTTGATGGTGAACCTCAAATAAGAGGGGGAAGTGGATTTACATTTGGTGTTGGTTCAAAGGTTGCGGTAATTGTAGACGATATGCCTATGCTTTCAGGAGATGCTGGTAGGCCAGAATGGGGATTTATTCCGGTTGAGAACATCAGTCAAATTGAAGTGGTCAAGGGTGCGGCTTCTGTTCTTTCTGGAAGCTCTGCTCTTTCGGGATCGGTTAATATACGCACGGCTTATCCAAGCTCAAAGCCTAAAACGAAAATCAATATTTATTCAGGTGTATACTCAAAACCCAACCAGCCTAATGCCACCTGGTGGAGTCAATATCCAGGAATTTTTGGAGCCAATTTTTTGCACTCTCAAATGTTCGGTAATCTAGATCTCGTAGTTGGTGGAAATATCAATTATGACCATGGGTATATAGGTCCACCCATAACAGATTCCATAGTTGCAACGGTTTTTCCGGATACAATTACAAATTTCAGTGAATCCGATTTGATCTCAAAAAGAGCAAGATTCAATTTTAACATGAGATATCGCTCAAAAAAGATAAAGGGTTTGAATTACGGCTTGAACGGAAATTTCATGAAAATGCGCACCAATATGCCTCTCGCTTGGTTAAATGATTCCTCGGGTTTATATAGAGCATATCCAGGTGCCATTTTTTTACAAGACCAACTCATTTTTAATCTTGACCCATTTGTACACTTTTTCTCTGAGGCAAACGGTAAACATTATCTACGAGGTCGAATCTTAAGAGTAGATAATGAAATGAGTGCCAATCAATCGAATAATGCCACAACTTATTATGGTGATTATATGTTCAAAAAGAAGTATAAAGAATTCAATAATCTAGAGTTTGTAGGAGGGCTTACATCAACCTATACCAATTCTTTTGCCAACATATATACAGGGTCAGGAACACCTAATAATCGCATGTTGAATGTATCGGCTTACACTCAGCTTGAAACAAAGCTCAAAAATATATTGACACTTTCAGCAGGAGGTCGTTTGGAGTATTTTCAATTGAATGATACCATAACTGCATTGAAACCGATTTTTAGAGCAGGATATAGTCTTAAAATTTATCAAGAGACATATTTGAGGGGTTCTTATGGTCAAGGATATCGATTTCCAACAATTACGGAAAGATTCATAAGAACTGGAGTCGGTAATTTTGGAGTTTTCCCGAATCCAAATCTGCTACCTGAAAGCAGTTGGAATGCTGAGGTAGGGATCAAACAAGGACTGAAATTCGGCGGATTGTATGGATATATTGATCTTGCAGGGTTTTGGCAAGAATATCAAAATACCATTGAATATATGTTTGGTATATGGAATGAGCTGACCTCTGTTGAAGCCATGGGGTCGAGTGCAGGTTTTATGTTTCTAAACACAGGAAATTCTCGTGTCACCGGTATTGATGCCTCTTTTACTGGATTTGCAGAATTTAAGGAAAATAGTAAAATGATGTTTTTATTAGGGTATAATTATATCGTTCCAAAAACACTCACTCCAGACTATGTATATGCAATTGATTCTAATCAGAGGCAATTCAGCTATAATTCAACCTCATTGGATGCATCTCAAGGCATACTTAAATATCGCTTTTTACATAATATCAAGCTGGATTGCGAATACACGTGGAATGATAAATTGTCTGTTGGTGCGAGTGCTAAATATTTTTCTAAAATTGTAAATATGGATGCCATAATTAAGGATTTTGAGGAATTTACAACGGATGTAGAAGTTCTACAAGATTTACAATACATGGATTTTTTCAATGCCCATAGATTTGGAAATTGGATTTTTGATGCTCGAATATCACTTCATTTGAATGAATCTCATAAGTTGGCCTTAATTGGAAGTAATATCCTGAATCGCTCATATTCACTTCGACCTTTAAAAATTGAACCTCCGAGAACAGTAAGTGTGCAGTATACCTTTAAAATGGAAGGTAAAAAGAAGTGATTTTAATCATTTAAAGCAATTCTAAGCAAGTTTAATGCACTTAGGGTAGTCATATGTATGTTTCTTCCTCTATGCTGGCTAAATTGAAGCTTATGACTTATTGTTTTAGTAGGTGTAGCAATAGCGACCCATACCAATCCAACAGGTTTTTCTGCGCTTCCTCCATCAGGTCCTGCTATTCCTGTTGCTGATATACAAATATCAACCCCTAATTTGTGTTGACCTCCTTTCGCCATTTCAATAGCGACCTGTTCACTCACTGCTCCATATTTAAGAATGGTATCTTTTTTCACATTTGCAAGATGATGTTTTAATTCATTAGAATACGTCAATAATGAGCCCAAATAGTATGCGGATGCTCCAGGCACCTCCGTAATTGTACTTGCTAGTTTACCTGCTGTGCAGCTCTCAACTGTTCCAATAGTTAAGTTTTTAGCTTTTAATTGTGACCCAATAACAGAAGCCAATGTATCCGAGTCGTATCCAAAAAAATATTTAGGAATTTGTGCCTCGAGCTCTTTAAAAAGTTCATCTATTTCGGGAGCATCCTTTTTACCTCTTGTTGAAGTAATTCTCAGTTTAACGATTCCAGGAGAGGGTAGATAGGCTAGGGAATATCCTAATGAATATATTTTACTTTCCCAATCTTTTATTATTTCTGCCAAAAATGATTCACCAATTCCTTGGGTTAGGGCAGTCCGATAAAACATTGATTGAAGTTCAAATTTTGATGTAAGCTTAGGGATGACCTCTTCGGTCATTATGCCTTTCATTTCATATGGAACTCCAGGAAGGCTGATAAAAATGGTGCCTTTGCTTTCAAACCACATACCGGCAGCAGTGCCATAGTTATTTTCAAGTATTCGACATGATTTGGGCAGTTCTGCTTGCAAATTATTGGACTCAAGCATGGGACGATTCCTCAGGGCAAAAAAGTTTTGAATCTTTTCAAGTGTTGGCTTATGCAATTCTAATGAAGTATTAAAAAACTCACACAAGGTGTGCTTTGTAATATCATCTTTTGTTGGGCCAAGCCCTCCAGTAATAATGACGCAATCAGTGGTGTTTTTAATATTTGATAGACCTTCAAGAATTTCTTTCTTTTGATCTGAGATTGAGATGGTCTTTACTATTCGAGCGCCTAAATAAGAAAGCTCTTTACCAATCCAGGATGCATTGGTATTAACTGTTTGGCCAATTAAAAGTTCATCTCCTATCGAAATGATCTCGACATTCATATTTTTTTAAATTTTGCAATTGACTCTATATGCCCTGTATGAGGAAACTGATCTACTAAGCTGTAATGAGACAATTCAAACCCAGCATCATCCAGAATCGATGCATCTCTCGCTTGAGTTGACGGAGTACATGAGATATATACCAGATTATTAGCACCTAGTTCAATAATTTTTTTTATCGTTTTGGGAGCAATTCCAGCTCGGGGCGGATCCAAAATAATGGTATCTATTTTCCCTATATATTCTGGATGTGATTTCAGAAATTTTCCAACATCCGATGCGAAAAATTTGATATTCTCGAGTCCATTGACCCTGGCATTTTTCTTTGCGTCATCAATAGCTTGTTCTACAATATCAACGCCAATAACTTGCACGTTAGGATTCCTTTTCGAAAGTAACTGTCCAATTGTACCAGTCCCACAAAACAAGTCCATAACAACCATATGATCTTTAAGCTCCTCTTGAAATACATAGTCTAAAGCCTTAGTATATAGTAATTCTGCACATTTTGGATTAGTTTGAAAAAAGCTCTCCATACTTATTTGAAAGGTCAATCCTAATAATTTTTCCCCAATCACTTCATCTCCGAAAATAATGGAGCTATTGCCATTTTCTATTTTTGCTCTGTCGGCAACATTGTCATTTATGGTATGTAAAAACCCAGCAATTCTATCACCAAATAATTTTTTAAGATAGATTCCGAAATCTTTTATTTTGAATTTTTCTACTTCATCCGAGGAGGTCACCAAATTAATTAATAGTCGATCCGAGTGAAATGATTTTCGGACAACGATGTGTCGAAAAAATCCTATTTTTTTGGGTGGATGCCAAGCCTTAAATCCTGTTTCTTTTAGAAATAGTCGTACTTCTTTTAGTTTTGTTTCCCATTCCTCGTCAAATAAACCTGAAGGTTTGTTTAAACTTTCTACTTTCCACCAGGTGCCTCTTCTTTTAAAGCCTAATGCAAAAGCATCATCCTTTTCCATATTAGACTCGAGACAATGTTCAATACAAGAAAAGCTGTATTCCATTTTATTCCTGTAAAAGAAGTGACTTGGCGCAGATATGAACTCATCAAATTTCTCTTCGATACCATCTATTCCCGACAGTTTCGTAAATGTATTTAGTGTTGATGCTTTTTTTACGTTTTCCTGTTCTTTGACTGGAATATATATATAAGGAGCTCCAGATATTTCTTGAAAGTCATTTACTTTTTCGATAGGTGCTCTTTTTAATACCTCAATAAGTTTGGCTTCCGCGTATTTCTTCTTTTTTGCTGAAATGATGGCTTCAACTTTTTGTCCAGGGAACGTATTTGGGATGAAAACAATGGTTCTCTGTTCATTATTTGTGATTTTGGAAATCCCTTTACCACCAAAGGCATACTCTGAAATCTCAAATTGAAATTTTTCTCCTCTTTTAAACATGATTAAATCATACCTCTTAAAATTCCTTTTTCTGAGGAATTAATAAATTGAAGTATTTCTTCTTTGATACTACTAGGATTCATTTGCTCATTTATGGCCTTTATTCCTTTTGAAATATTACTATTTTGAATAAATAAGATTCTATATAAATCTTCAATTTCACGAATGGTTTCATCGGAAAACCCTCTTCTTCTCAGTCCAATGGAATTTACTCCGGCAAATGTTAAGGGTTCTCTTGCTGCTTTAATGTATGGTGGAATATTCTTTCGAATTAAAGATGCTCCACCAATAAAAGTATGTTTTCCAATGTGGGTAAATTGTTGTGCTGCCACTTTCCCTTCTAAAATGGCATAATCATCTATTTGTACATGCCCAGAGAGACCTGTGTAGCTTGCCAAAATAACGTGATTTCCTATTTGACAATCGTGAGCGACATGTACATAGGTCATTAAAAGACAATGATTCCCTATTCTTGTTGATTTTTTATCATTCGTGCCTCTATGAATGGTTACACACTCTCTTATAACCGTGTGATCTCCAATTTCAACAAGCGTATACTCGCCTTCAAATTTGAGATCTTGAGGTATTACCCCTATAACTGCACCCGGGAATACTTCGCAATGTTTACCTAATCTAGTACCTGGATATAAAACTGCATTTGAGTGAATTTTAGTCCCTTCTCCAACTATTACATCCTCATGGATATGGGCAAAAGGTTCTACAACGATATCTTTTTCAAGAGTAGCTTTCGGATGCACAGAAGCAAGTGGACTAATATTCATCAGACTTTATCTTTCACAATTTGTGCCAACATTTCAGCTTCAGCAACTTCTTTTCCGTTCACATATGCCTTACCTGACATTTCGACCAAGCCTCTTCTAATGGGGGACATAAGTGTTAATTCGAATACTACTGAATCTCCAGGAAGAACTTTTTGCTTGAATTTTACATTATTAATTTTCATGAAATAAGTAGAGTAGAGGTGAGGTTCTTCCACCTTACTCAATGCAAATATGCCTCCAACTTGTGCCATGGCCTCTACCTGCAGAACTCCTGGAAAAACTGGATTTCCTGGGAAATGACCAGTAAATATTGGCTCATTCATTGTGATGTTTTTAACACCCCAAATGGAATCTTCAGTAATTTCCATTATTTTATCCACCATCAGAAAAGGAAACCGATGGGGAAGCATTTTTTCAATTTCATTGATATTATATAAAGGTTCCTTGCTTAAATCGAAGGTTTTTCCTTTTGCTTGTTGCTTTTTGATTTGAGCCTTTAATACTTTGGCAAATTCTACATTCCCGAAATGCCCCGGGCGTGCAGCAAGAATATGAGCTTTGATTGGTTTACCTATCAGCGCCAGGTCACCAACAATATCCAATAGCTTATGTCTTGCGGGTTCATTTTCAAATTGTAGTTTAGTACTATTCAAAACACCAATCCCTTCAACACTCACTTTTAAATCTTCTTTACCCAAGAGTTTTGCCAACTTAGTCAATTCATCTTGCGAAACTTCAGGTCGCTCAACCATAACAATGGCATTATCTAAATCACCACCTTTAATGAGGTCATTTTTTGCTAGATATTCTAACTCTTTCAGAAAAACAAAGGTTCGGCACTTAGAGATTTCTGATTTAAACTCTCCAATGTGGTACATACTCGCATGTTGAGTGCCTAGAGCTGGTGATTGATAATCAACCATAACAGTAAGTCTGTAATTTACATCTGGAATAGCTAAAAATTCTATGCCTTTTTCTTCATCTTCCCACGGAATATTTTCTGAAAGTTCGAAATACGTTCTCTCTGTATTTTGATCTTCATAACCAACTTTTTCAATAGCCTCAACAAATTTAAGCGAGCTGCCATCCATAATCGGTATTTCTGGCCCATCAATAGTAATCAGAGCATTGTCTACTTGACATCCATATAATGCCGCAAGAACATGTTCTGTAGTATGTACCTTGGCATTATTCTGTTCAAGAGTTGTACCTCTTTCTGTAGAGACAACATAATCAACATCAGCTTTTATAATTGGTTTACCCTCCAAGTCAATACGCTGAAATTTGTAGCCATGATTATCTGGTGCAGGGTGAATTTCTAAATTTACTTCTAGGCCTGTATGTAAGCCAATTCCATTCACTTTAACAATACCTTTTACGGTTCTTTGTTTTTCTGACATGGTATTTATTTTGTTAAGGTTTCAATTCTTTGTTCTAGTTCTTGTACTTTTTTTAGCAGATAAGGTAATTTTCTAAAGCCAAAATATGATTTTTTAAAATCATCTATAGGAATACCAGGTGTTCCCATCAATGTTTGTGCCTTTTTAACTGTTGAAGGTATTCCCGATTGAGCAACTATTTTTGTTTGATCAGCAATTTTGAGATGTCCACTTATTCCCGCCTGTCCTCCTATGAGCACATTTTTACCAATTTTACTCGAACCTGCAATTCCAACCTGTGCTGCCATTGCAGAATTTTCATCAACATCTACATTATGAGCTATTTGGCATAGGTTATCAATTTTTACTCCCTTACGAATAAATGTAGAACCCATTGTCGCACGATCTATCGAAACATTTGATCCAATTTCAACATTATCTTCGATGAGTACATTTCCAATTTGAGGTATTTTTTGGAATTCTCCTTTTTCGTTAGGTGCAAAACCAAATCCGTCAGAACCAATAACAGCTCCGGAATGAATAATACAGTTTTCACCAATTTTGCAGTCATGGTAAACCGTTACATTCGGATATATTTTAGTTCCCGATTTTATGGTTACGTTTTCTCCAATATATGTATTTGGATAGAGCGTTACATTATCTTCTATAATGGCGTTCTTAGAGATGTATGAGAACGCACCGACATGACAATTTTTTCCAATTGTGGCCTCATCAGAAACAAAAGAGGGTTCTTCAATACCCGCCTCCTTTTGGTACATTTGATTGTATAACTCAAGGAGTTTTCCAAAGCAGGCATATGCGTCATCTACTTTAATCAATGTTAAATCTGAAGGCATAGATTTTTGAGGAGTAAATGTCTTATTTACGATGCAAATACTGGCTTCAGTTTGATAAATGTAATCCTCATATTTCGGATTAGACAGAAATGAAAGCGTACCGGCCTTGCCTTCTTCGATCTTACTTAAGTCATTTACGATGACTTTCGGATTTCCCTGAATTTCTCCATTAAGTATACCGGCAATTTGTTCAGCTGAAAATTCCATGGCTCAAAAATATAAAAAGTGAATGTGTAAATGACATATCTTAAGTAAATTAATCATATTACATTGTTTATTATTCTTAAAGACCATCAATATCAATCACAATCATCTCCATCATATTCAAATAAAAAGATTCTGGCCTTCTCCTTATAGAAAGATGCTTTGAAACCTATTTTTTTTCCGTTTTCTCCTTGAATAGTAAGTCTATGTTCAGGTTTCGGTTTAAGTTTTAATCTTGAGTTTTTCAAGTCAACTCGTCCTGAAGCGAGAAATTTTGTCATTAATGTACTGTCTTCTAAAATACCTAACGCGTTTCTCTTACAAATAGTATATTTTGAGGTGTCTGAATAGAAATAGTTCTTTTGCTCAGGAATGACGACAGGTATACCAAGCCCTTCTTCCGTTGGTTTAGTAGTTTCTGAGCTGAATTTGTTGGGAACGAATTCACAAACAAAGGCTCCATCATAAATAATAACTTGAGAGACAAAATTTTCATTTTTAGCAGTTGGGCCTTCAAGATGATAGATTCTTGGATTGGTATTTTTTACACTTTTTGAAAAATGAACCTCAGCATTTTCTATATATCCTTTAATCTCTGATTCGTCGATGTTAAGTTTATCCAGTACTGTAATATTTTGCTCGGAAACAAAAATAATTTTTTGTTTAAGTAAATCTTTTATTCTATTCTCAGGGAGCCAAGAACAACCTCGATTGTTGAAAAAAAAGAATACAAAAATAAGTCCTATTCCAAAGCCTAAGCCGTAGTATAAGAGCCTTCTTTTCAATGTATTCATTTCTTTACTGGATTAAAAGATTTAAGGATACATTTTAGATTCTGATAGTGAAGATGCAATTGTATCAGAATTTGGTAAACTCGTGGGAATAATTTTATTTATAACAGCGCTTCCAATTTAGAATCTAAAGTTGCTTTAGGTACTGCACCGACAGACTTATCAACTACTTCACCGTTCTTAATAAACAGCACTGTGGGAATACTTCTCACGCCAAATTGAGCAGAAACATTCGCATTTTGATCTACATTTACTTTTCCAATAAGTGCCTTTCCTTCGTAATCTTTCGACATTTCATCTATAATCGGTCCAATCATTTTACAAGGACCACACCACTCAGCCCAAAAGTCAACAACAACAGGTTTATCTGATTGAAGCACTAATTCATCAAAGTTTGAATCTGTAATTTCTAAAGCCATAATCTTAATTTGTATAATTAAAGTTAAAACAAAATTAATTTAATTATTTAATGTGGAACGAATAATTGAGATTCATTGTTCATGAGAGAGCTCTTTTTTTAGGTATTTAGCTGTATGAGAGATTTCATTTAATGGCTCAATCATGTCTTTAATTGATCCACTGTAGACAATATTTCCTCCTTTTTCTCCTCCTTCAGGACCCATGTCGATAATATGGTCAGCAACTTTTATAATGTCTAGATTATGTTCAATAACAAGGACTGTATTACCATCATTCACTAATCTATTCAATACTTTCAGCAACTGATTGATATCCTCAAAATGCAATCCTGTTGATGGTTCATCCAAAATGTAAAGTGTTTTACCTGTAGATTTTTTAGACAATTCACTCGATAATTTTATTCGTTGAGCTTCACCCCCAGATAGGGTAGTAGAGGATTGTCCTAAAGTCACGTAACCCATACCAACATCAATCAAACTATTTAATTTTTGCCTAATTCTTGGTTGATTTTCAAAAAAGACATGAGCATCAGCTATGGACATATTTAAAATATCTGAAATCGATTTTCCTTTGAATTTAACTTGTAATGTTTCATAATTATATCTTTTCCCTTGACACGATTCACATTCCACAAATACATCTGGCAAAAAATTCATTTCAATTAATTTCATGCCACCTCCATTACAGGTTTCACACTTACCCCCAGAGACATTAAAAGAAAATCGTCCTGCTTTGTATCCTCTAATCTGCGATTCAGGCAAGGAGGCATATAATTGTCTTATGTCGTCAAAAACTTTCGTGTATGTTGC
>WTIB01000306.1:23029-25693 GCA_011522905.1 Crocinitomicaceae bacterium
GTTTTGATTTCTTTAATGATTTCTGAGGCAATTTTTTTTTGCTTATTATCGATTTTCTTTTCTATTTGGCACGTCCATTCATTCAGTTCGGACATGCTCATTTCGGAAATTTCCGAAATATTTTTATCAGCTATTCTGAAATAATTAGCACTTTCATTTAAGCGATTGCCATTGCAAGATGAACAGGTTTTAGTTGTTGTATATGACTCCGCCCATCTTTGTATTCTCCTGCTTTTGTCATGGGTTTGTCTTTTTAAAAAGGGTAATACTCCCTCGAATACTCTTACATTACCTTCGATCAAATCTTTTGTTCCATTCAAAATATAACTTAATATTTGAGCGTCAATCTTGACAATTGGAGTGTCAATATCATAACCACCTAAGACTAAAAGTTCAGTAATTTCATTAAAAATCCAGTTGTTTCGAAAACTTCCTAAAGGTACAATTCCACCTTCCTTGATAGATTTTTGTTTATCTGGAATTACCTTTTCAAAATCAACGATTTTATTGATTCCTAAACCATTGCAAAATGAACAGGCACCATAGGGTGAATTAAACGAAAAGAGATTTGGCTCAGGTTCGGGATAGCTTATGCCCGTGCTTGGGCATACGAGGTTTCTGCTGTAGCTTTTGATTTCATCTGAATCATAATCATAGACCATAATGATGTCTTCACCTATTTCAAATGATGTGTTTATGGCATTGAGAATTCGTTTTTGATCGATTTGATCAACTGAAAAGCGATCTATTACAATTTCAATATCATGTATTTTGTAACGATCCAAGCGCATGCCAGGAATAATATCTTGAATGACACCGTCGACACGAACTTTTGTGTAACCTGATTTCTGAATTTGAGTAAAAAGCTCTTTGTAATGACCTTTCCTGCCTCTAATTTTGGAACTTAGAATGGCAATTTTTTTTTGATGATACTTTTCTTGTATCAGTTTACTAAGTTCTTCATCCGAATACTTAACCATTTCTTCTCCGGTTTCTTTCGAAAAAGCTGTAGCGATTTTAGCAAAAAGCAATCGGTAAAAGTCGTAAAGTTCTGTGATTGTTCCGACTGTAGATCTTGGAGATTTAGAAACCGTTTTTTGTTCAATCGATATAACAGGTGATAATCCATTTATTTGATCAACATCTGGTCTTTCTAACCCTCCAATAAATTGCCGTGCATAAGCAGAGAAAGTTTCAATGTAACGCCTTTGTCCTTCAGCAAATATAGTATCAAAAGCTAGCGATGATTTCCCGCTTCCACTAAGCCCTGTAAATACGATAAAAGAGTTACGAGGAAGTTCAATATCAATGTTTTTTAAATTGTGCTCCCTTGCACCAAGAATTTGTATTTTTGAGTGGTTTACTTTCATGAACTCTAAAGGTAACAAATGGAATGATAAAGAGTTGAAAGGTCAAGAATTGAATGATGTTCAACTTGAATAAACTCAGTGTTGTTTTTTATAAGAATATTTTATTGTATTTCGATAAAGCAAACCGAATACCAGTAAAAAATATAATAGGAAGACTGCAATATAATGTAATTGATTATTTAAGGCCAAATACACGATTAGCACAGATAAAATGAATGAGATGAAGCCTATAACACTAAAAATCATCCACACCTGTTTATCTTTAAACCCGGCGTAAACCAGATGATGTGTAGTATGATCTTTACCTCCCACCATTGGTGATTTTCCCTCTAAAAGTCTATTAATAACAACTGTTAATGTATCTGCTGCTGCTGGAGTAAGTGCGGTTAAGGTCAAAATCAAGCTAACCCAAGAATGGTGTTCAGTTACTCCGTCTATATTCCACAAGAATTTAATAGTAAAGAAAGCCACAAATAATCCAATAAATTGGCTTCCTGCATCCCCCATGAACATTTTTGATGGATTAATATTATACTTCAAAAATCCAAGTATTGCACCAATTACGGCAATAAGTATATACATCCAATATATTTGACTTTCGTTACCCGTTAGCATACCAACAACAAGACAGGATAGTAATGTGAATAATACTGTTGTTGCCGTGATACCGTCCATATTATCCAACATGTTTAAAGAGTTCATCAAAATAATGACCCAAACAACAGTGATAATTCCATCTATAACTTCCTGATTGAATAAGGTAATACTAGTACCAGTGAAAAGTAAAAATAAACCGCATGAAATTTGAATAAAAAGTTTGAACAAAGGCTTCGTGTCGTACGCATCATCTGCTAGCCCCATACTGAAAGCCAAAGAAGATGAAAAAAACAGTCCTAAAAATTCAAGATTTCCAAATAAGTTGAATTCTGGCTCAATGATGAGATAAATAATCATACCACCAAGAAACCCTAAAAATAAACCAATGCCACCGAGAGAAGGTTTCGATTGATTGCTCCATCGAATGACTACGTCGTTTTTATTTCTAATCCCTAAGCTTTGCGAAAATCTTAATAATAGTCTATTGGAGATTAATGAAATGCTTATTCCAATGAATACGAAAATCAATATGTTTACGTAACTAATCATCGTTTAAAAGGAGAGTTGAGTTCTTTAAATTTTTCGGCTCTTTTATCTTTTTCAGAAATAATAGGATTTTCAATACCCCAATCAATATTAAGATTTTCATCGTTCCAGAGCAAGTCCATTTCATGATTTTTTGAATAGTGGTTTGTGC
>WTIB01000157.1 GCA_011522905.1 Crocinitomicaceae bacterium
AAATATGACATTAAGGGTGTATTTTTTTTAACCTTAACACAAAATGCTCATTAATAGCACATTATAAGGCGCCGGTGGCTTTTTGTTATTAAATTTTAATGCTTTCTGAAAATGAACATTGTTATCACACAATAGAAAATCTACTCATGCAGTAAGCGGTCTTTTATTCACAAACCAGGCAAAAAATGCCAAATATGCGAAACATAAAACACCAATAATATAGCTGTTTTGAATCCCAATACTCTCAGACACTGATCCTTGTAGCCAACTTATAATTCCACCTCCCATAATCATCATGATTAAAAAGCTACTCCCTTGACTTGTGTGTTTCCCTAAACCCCTAACCGATAAAGCAAATATGCAAGGCCATAGTGTACTGCAAAATAAACCCACGCTAGTTATGGCATAAACACTAATCATGCCTGTTGTTGTCATTCCTATAAATAATGCAACAATTCCAAGAACAGAAAAAATCAACAACATTCTGGCTGCATCCCCTTTACTTGCCATGTCAGCAGCTATTAAAACTAAAATAATGAGTCCATATACATAAAATGGAGTTAAATCATGGTTTGCTATCGCATTTACAAGTAAGAAAACACCGAAGGCCAAATAAGGAGCTAAAAAACGTAATATTTTTTGAGCAGACATATTATCTGTAAAAGCCTGAACTGCTCCTGTCCAACGGCCTATCATTAAACTTGCCCAATAAAGTGAAACATAAGGTGCAATTTCATCTATAGCAAAACCCAATTTGGATTCCATGTAGGCAGGTAAATTTGCTGCGGTAGAAACTTCAACTCCCACATATAAAAAAATCGCAACCATACCTAAAACCAGCTGAGGATACTGCAACGCAGATTTTTTCGAAGGAGACCCGTCATCAACAGATTCTTCTACTGTTTCAGGATGCTCTGGTAAGGATGAAAATTTCAGCAGAACTGCAACGACAATAAAAGCCAATCCCAAAATCAAATATGGAACTTTTACACTCTCAATACTCATATTTGTGCTGCCCGATGAAGCCGTTCCAAAAATCGCAAAACTTACAATTAATGGTCCGATAGTGGTTCCAAAGTTATTAATTCCCCCTGCAAGAGTTAACCTTTGTGAACCTGTCTTAACAGGTCCCAAAGCAATTGCCAAAGGATTGGCAACAGTTTGTTGTAAAGAAAATCCTAAACCAACAGTAAAAAGACCTGCAAGCATTAAGGGATAGGATCCCGTATTTGCTGCCGGATAAAATAACAATGTACCAAGAGCAGAAATTATTAAACCCAAAACCAATCCGTTTTTATATCCCATTTTGTTGACTAAATCTTTTCCAATCATGAGTGAAATTCCCATATATATTAAAGACCCCACGGTATAAGAGATATAAAATGCGATAGAAACAAACTGACTTTGACCTTGTGTCAAGTCAAAAGCCTCTTTAAAAACAGGGATTAAAATATCATTACTTGCAGCTACGAACCCCCAAAAAAAGAAGACTGTAGTTAGCGTAAATAAGGCACTTTGATTTGATTTGGAAGACATAATTTTAACAATTTAGTCGACCAATATAAATGAAAAAATGAGATTAACTGATGTTTTTTTTCAGTTTTCTGGATTGTTTTGATAAAGAAAGTGTCTTAATGACAGTATCTGCAATACCTCTAGCGTCGTATCCACAATCTGACCACAATTCATTTTGAGTTCCGTGATGAATATATTGGTCTGGAATTCCCAATCTGATGATTTCCGCTTTGTATTTTTGATCTGTCATAAATTCAATAACAGCAGATCCAAAACCACCCATAATACAACCATCCTCAACTGTTATTACCTTGTCAAATTTGGTGAATATTTCATGAAGCATAACTTCATCTATAGGCTTCACAAAACGCATATCATAGTGCGCAATTGATGCCCCAAGCTCAGTTAATTCTGAAATAGCGGACTGCACAAAGTTTCCGGGATGACCTATTGAAATAATGGCCAAATCAGTTCCATTCGTCAATCGTCTGCCCTTGCCAACTGATATTTCTTTCATTGGTTTTTTCCAATCGGTCATTACTCCTTTACCTCTTGGATAGCGAATGACAAAGGGGCCCTTATTCTCAAGCTGCGACGTATACATCATATTTCTCAGCTCTTCTTCGTTCATTGGTGCAGATATCGTCATGTTTGGAATACACCTCATGTAAGCCAGGTCGTATGCTCCATGGTGGGTCGCTCCATCAGCGCCCACTAGCCCGGCTCTGTCCAAACAGAATACAACATTCAAGTTTTGGAGAGCTACATCATGTAAAACTTGATCATAAGCCCGCTGCATAAATGATGAATAAATATTACAAAACGGAAGCATTCCTTGTGTTGCTAATCCAGCACTAAAAGTTACAGCATGTTGCTCAGCTATTCCCACATCAAACGCCCTTTTTGGCATCGCCTTCATCATAATGTTCAGTGAGCATCCTGTTGGCATAGCGGGAGTCACTCCCATAATTTTATCATTTTTCTCCGCCAACTCAACTATAGTATGACCGAAAACATCCTGATACTTCGGAGGCTCAGGACTTTGAGGGATAATTTTAACAATTTCACCCGTTTCTTTATTGAAAACCCCTGGTGCATGCCATTTGGTTGGGTTCCCCTCTTCTGAAAACTTAAAGCCCGCACCTTTCTTCGTGATACAATGGAGAATTTTTGGCCCTGGAATGTCTTTTAAATCTTGCAATACTTTTGCCACCCCAATAACATCATGGCCATCTATCGGTCCAAAATAGCGAAAGTTTAGGGACTCAAATAGGTTACTTTGATTTAGTAAACTTGACTTCAAAGCTGTTGACACTTTCGTTGCAATTGTCCTTCCATCAGGCCCGAATTTTGAAATTTTTCCTAATAATTTCCAAACCTCATCCTTCACCTTATTGTAAGTGTGCGAAGTTGTAATATCCGTTAAATATTCTTTTAATGCACCTACATTTGGGTCTATCGACATACAGTTGTCATTCAATACAACTAGTAGGTTGGCATCTTTTTCAAATCCAGCATGATTCAGTCCCTCAAAGGCAAGTCCTGCTGTCATGGCACCATCACCAATAACAGCGATGTGTTGGATATTTTTATTTTGATGGTTATTTGCAACAGCCATTCCAAGCGCCGCTGAAATGGAGGTAGATGAATGACCTACTCCAAAAGTATCATAATCACTTTCTGACCTCTTTGGGAATCCAGATATTCCACCTTTGCTTCTATTTGTATGAAAAAGGTCTCTTCGTCCGGTTAAAATTTTGTGCCCATAGGCTTGGTGACCAACATCCCATACCAGCTGGTCTTCGGGTGTGTTGAAGATGTAATGTAGAGCTACCGTTAGTTCTACAACCCCCAGACTTGCTCCAAAATGGCTATTTCCAATTTCGGAAATCACGTCAATGATATACTGCCGCAACTCTGTCGAAACTTGTGGCAAGTCTTCGACGGAAAATTTCTCTCGGAGATCCTGAGGAAATTCAATTTGACTTAATAAAGAACCGGCCTTGTAATCTGACATAGTTATACTTAATACAAAATTATATTTTTCGACATGATTAACCTAACAATTACAAGCGAAAAAAGTTTCAGTAAAATAAAATTATTCAGGTGTATTTACCCTGCGCTCTATGTATACTGCTGTCAAAACAAACATAAGTAATAAACTATTTTGAATAAACAGATTAACGGTAAAGTTATCAACCTTGATATATGGAGATAAGAAGAATAATGCCAATGCTAAAGAAATGTAGAAAATAAATTTCTTCAAATTATACGGAATCGGATAGTGCCTCTGCCCAAGAATATATGAAATAACCATCTGGGTAAAATAAACGATCAAGGTCGCCCATGCACAAGCCATGTAACCGAATTTAGGAATGTAGAGTATGTTGATCAATACGGTTAAACTTGCCCCGAATAGAGCGATATAGGCCCCAAATTTTGTTTTTCCGCTGAGCTTAAACCAAATACTTTGATTATAATATATCCCCAAGAAAATATTAGCCATTAAAAGTATTGGAACTACTTGAAGACCTACCCAGTAAGTTTCATTTTGAATAAAGTATTTGAAAATATCAATATTAAGAGTGACCAAAAGGAAGATTCCACAAACAAATGCAATAAATACATTCATTATCTGACTATATATTTTATTTCGATCCTGATTTTTCATTTGACTAAAGAAAAAGGGCTCTGCCGCATATCGATATGCCTGAAGTAGAATGGCTATAAGCATAGCCAATTTATAAGAGGCACTATATATTCCCACCTGAGCTTCAGCGTAATCCAAAGAGGAGGGGTTTTCAGGGTTATATAACATTTGTTTTAGGAGAATTCTATCTAAGGTTTCATTTATGATTCCGGCAAATCCTGCTATGGCAAGGGGAAAGGAAAAAACCAACATTCTTTTCAATAATGACCGGTCAATTCCTCGAATTAAAGTAAAAGACTTAAACAAAAAAATGGGCTTCACTAAAGAAGCAATTAGATTGGCTAGGAAAATGTAAAAAACACCTTGTTCTGGGTTATTGTAGTCAAACCAAAACAATAAGAAAATTACATTCAGAATAATATTGACTGCAATTGAAGAAAGCTGAATAATAGAGAATCTTTTCGCCTTTTCCTCAGCCCTTAATTTTGCCAGAGGCAAAGCACTAATGGCATCTATTGAAACAATCGCGCCGAGCATCACAATATACTCTCCGTGGCCCTCATAAAGCAACAGAGAAGCAATATCTTGATAGAAAAGAAGAATGATAAGAAAGAAAACAGAATTCAACGAAAGTAAGGCTGAAAACGCAGTTGAAAAAACATTTTTTTGATCTCCTTCATTTTGAATGAATTTGAAAAATGCTGTTTCCATCCCAAAAGTGAGTATGACAATTAGAAAAGCGACCCAAGCATACAATTCTGAAACAACACCATAGTCAGCGGGATTAATAAATACATAGGTGTATAGTGGGACCAATAAATAATTTAGAAGACGACCAATTATAGATGATAAACCATAGATAGCGATTTCTCCAAATAGTTTTTTTATTGGGTTTGCCATTAAGCTTCTCTAAAATTTGCTTTTCGTTTTTCTAAAAAGGCTCTTGTCCCCTCTTTAAATTCTGTCGTTCCAAAACACTTTCCAAATTCTTCAATTTCAACCTCAAAACCATTAACACCATTTTTGAATCCGGCATTCACAGCTTTAATTGCTGAGCGTATGGCCATAGGTGAATTTTTAAGTATTTTTCTTGCAATTCCTTCACAAGTTTCGATTAAATCTTGCTGTTCAACAATAGAATTGACCAAGCCAAATTTCAAGGCCTCTTCCGCTGATATCATTCCTGCGGTGAATATCATCTCATTGGCTCTCCCCCTTCCTACAAGTTGGGCTAACCTTTGAGTGCCCCCATATCCAGGAATGACTCCCAAAGAAACTTCAGGCAATCCCATTTTCGCGTTTAAACTTGCTACTCGGATGTGCGCAGAAAGCGCGAGCTCTAGGCCTCCACCTAAAGCAAAACCATTAATGGCCGCTATAATAGGTTTGGGGAAATTTTCGACATAATCAAAAAGAATTTCTTGTCCATGAGAAGCGAGAACCCCTCCTTCAGCAATTGTAAAATCAGCAAATTCTTTGATGTCTGCACCTGCTACAAAAGCTTTTTCGCCACTCCCAGTTAAAATAATTACTCCTGTATTTGAATCAGCTTCACAATTTTGAAGCGCCAAATTCAAATCATGAATGGTTTGTTTGTTTAATGCATTTAGCTGAGAAGGACGATTAATTGTAATATAGGTAACGAAATCATTCGTTTCGACAGTAATATTTTCAAACATCTGACAGTTTTTAGGCTAAAGATAATAGATAATCTGATTGTACTTTTTATTCACTTTATATTTGTTAATTCGGATATTCTTAAATTTTAGACAATCAAAAACAGCTTATATTTCGTAATTTTGCATCAAAATTAACCCCGTATCATCGAGCCGCAAGATGACGCTTAAAAATTTTTTACTGTTTACGAAATTCAGACTATCTTTTTTGGTTGTCTTATCTGCACTTTCCGGCTATCTATTTGCCGGTGGAAATAATCTTGAGGTGATTTTATTATTGATGGCGGGGGGCTCTCTAGTGACGGCTGCCTCTAACGGAGCAAATCAAATCTGGGAAAGAGATTTAGATAAATTAATGAACAGGACCTCGAATCGACCCATACCTAGCGGCCATCTTTCAGTTCAAACAGCAATTGTAATTGTTGTCCTGCTCTTTATTTCTGGAACAACACTTTTATGGATGATTAACCTGAAATCTGCGCTACTGGGTGTTTCCGCATTTTTAAGCTATGTGTTTTTGTACACCCCCTTGAAAACCAGAACACCTTGGGCAGTTTTTGTTGGTGCTTTTCCGGGAGCAATTCCCCCCATGCTGGGGGCCATTGCGGCTACAGATGCCTTTGGATTTCTTCCAGGCATTTTATTCTTTGTCCAATTCACATGGCAATTCCCTCATTTTTGGGCCATCGCATGGGTTACACATGATGATTACCACAAAGCTGGCTTCCAATTATTACCCTCTTCCCAGGGTAAATCAAAACAATCTGCTTTTCAAATTATGCTATACTCACTAGCCCTTATTCCATTTAGCTTGACCCCATGGTTGTTTGATTGGACAGGGAATACAACATTTGTAGTTGCCTCAATTTTAGGTATTCTATTTTTCTTTTACGCGTACAAATTGTTTTTAAACCTTCAAGATTCGGATGCCAGAAAACTTATGTTCGCTTCGTTTGTTTATTTACCGATTATTCAGTTTACCTATGTGTTCGATAAGATTTGAACCACTAAAAAATTAGAAAGCAATGGATTTATCAAAAGACAAAGACCCAGTTATTAACGAGAAAATGAAAAAAAATCTCGTCTATGTGAGTATTTTCAGCATTATCATGTTTTTTGCCGGCCTATCATCAGCCTATATTGTATTGATGGGTGATTCAATTTGGGTAAAAGCAGCAATGCCAGGAGCTTTTTGGTGGAGTTCGCTCATGATTTTGCTAAGCAGTGTGAGCTTCATCCTTGCCATTTCTCAAGCCAAAAAAGATCAATTAACTGGGCTCAAGGCCTTTATGTCAATAACGCTTATTCTGGGGCTTTTATTTGTTTATTTTCAATTTCAGGGGTTCAATCAACTAAAAGAAAAAGGCATCTATGGTACCAGTACGGTTATGGTGTCTGAAGGAAAATATGGTGCGCCTTTTGAAGTTCAAATAAATGGCGATTTTGTATATGTTGAAGACAACACTTACAAACTGAACGATAAACCTTTGACCGGTAAGAATTTCGATCTTTTCAATTCTTATCTCGGCCAATTTATTCCAAGTAAAAAAAACCCGCTTGGTCAAACGCTTACAAAGAATATTTCAAATGTTGATTTATTTTATGAGGGTGAAAAGCTTATCATTAAAAATAAATCTCTTTACATCAATGATTCAACGCAGTTAGGACCTTCAGACTTTAAACTACT
>WTIB01000115.1 GCA_011522905.1 Crocinitomicaceae bacterium
CGACCTCCTGAACCACAATCAGGCGCTCTAACCAACTGAGCTACAACCACCATTTTAAGTGGCGACAAATATAATAAATTCTTAGCATAAAATTTAATCAAAATAATTGCGATTTAAAATCGTTATGCTTTTAACTTTATGCCCTTGAAAGGATTAATTCTATTTTGCTTCTTTACCTCTTTTGTTGCTTTTGGGCAGCAAAAAAAATGGATGGGTATCTGTACAGATAAAAAGGGAAACCCCATTGAAAATGTATTTGTAAAAATCAATACCACTCCCCTACAGGAAGCATACACGAATACTGATGGAAGCTACGAATTTCTTGTGATTGAAGGAGATAGTGTGAAAATTCTATATCGTGCCAACGAGCTGACCATAAAAAAGACAGTTTTCATTTCCCAAAACAATAATTCTTTTCCCAAAATCTCGTTTCCTATTTTATTACAAGAAGGTGTTACTGTAATCGAAGAGCGTGAAAATCCCTTTGAACTGGAATCTCTTCCTCTTGTAGATGCACAAAAGCTTACCGGAAGTATTGAAAGAAGCTTGGTTTTGACCACCGCAGCTACTTCAAACAATGAGCTAACTACAAACTACAACGTACGTGGTGGTAATTACGATGAAAACCTAGTATATGTAAATGGATTCTTAGTATATCGACCTTTTTTGACAAGAAGTGGACAGCAGGAAGGTATGAGCTTTATACATTCGTCCTTGGTTGAATCTGTGCGCTTCTCGGCAGGTGGATTTGATGCCCAATATGGTGATAAGCTCAGCTCGGTATTAGATATTACCTATAAGAAACCAAGTGCTTTTAAATCTTCACTTATGATGTCTTTGCTTGGTGCCGAAGCACATATTGAGCAAGGTGTTGGAAAACGTTTTAATTATATCGTCGGAGCTCGTTACCGATCAAACGGTTACTTGCTTAATGCACTGCCTACCCAGGGATCTTATAACCCTGTTTTTACAGATGCCCAGATATCGACCAATTACAACATAAAGGATAATTTGATATTGAGTACCCTAGTACATTATTCTTCCAACAATTACAGGTTCAGCCCAGAAACTTCAGAGACAGACTTCGGAACAGCTAATGAAGCTTATTCTTTTAGAATATATTTTGATGGTCAAGAGCAAACCAAATTTGAAACCATGATGGGGGGATTGTCTTTAAAGTGGAAAGCAAGTGATAAAACAGACTTGGATATTTATGCGACTGCCTTCCAAACAACTGAAAGAGAATATTTCGATATACAAGGACAATATTTTATAAATGAATTAGAAACAGATCCATCAAAAGAAGAATATGGAGATTCGATAGCGGTTTTGGGAATTGGAACATTTCTTAATCATGCCAGGAATAAGCTAAATGCTACAATCATAAATCTTTATCACAATGGAAAACATGAATTTTTTAATGGGTTCTCGGATCAGGCAAGATTAAATTTCAGAAATAGGCATTTGAAATGGGGTGTTTCGTTCCAAATGGATCAATTTAATGATGTATTAAGTGAGTGGCGTATGATTGATTCAGCAGGATATAGCTTACCCCAATCAAATCCAAATGAAATAGAGTTATTTGAAGTCATCAAAGGTGAACTATCTCTAAACAACCAGCGATATACCGGATTTATTCAATACAACTCTAGCTGGTCCAAAACTCAAAAAGATGTCATTGTTACGAGGCCCTATAAAATTGGTGAGCACGGACAAAAGGAAAAACTATGGTGTACAGATACGATTTCAGAATCGAATGCGAAATGGGCCTTGAGTATTGGAACAAGAGGAGGTTATACTACCATTAATGAGGAGCTGTACTTTACGCCACGGGCGGCTCTCATTTATTATCCTCAATCCTTTTTGGCACAAAACAACAAAATTTATAAGCGAAATGTGTCTTACAGATTGTCATCAGGGATGTATTATCAACCTCCTTTTTACAGAGAGTTTCGATATTTTGATGGTACCCTCCGAACGAATGTCAAAGCACAAAAATCTGTTCATGTAGTTGCGGGAACAGATTTTTTCTTCAATATGTGGCAAAGAGAAATGCCGTTCAAATTTACGGGGGAGTTGTTTTATAAATATTTGTGGGATGTGAATCCATATCAAATTGAAAACGTGAGAACCCGTTATTATGCAGATAACAACGCCATTGCCTATGCCTATGGAATTGATTTAAACATTCATGGAGAATTCGTGGAAGGCATTGAATCCTTCTTTAAACTCGGACTTCTTTCAACTAAAGAAGATATACTTGATGACCAATACAAGGAATATTATAACGCCTCGGGGGAGAGAATCATATTCGGGTATAGTGAAGACCAAGTTGTCGTTGATAGTGCAACCATCTATCCTGGTTACATTCCCAGACCAACGGACCAAATGTTTAATTTTGGAGCCCTTGTTCAAGATCAAATGCCAGGTCTTGAAAGCTTTACTGTTCAAATGGGGATGCAGTTTGGCACAAGACTTCCTTATGGGCCTCCCGATCCTACCAGATATAAAGATACACTTCGCATGAAATCCTATTTTAGAGTGGATCTAGGTATGTCATATGACTTTTTAGGGAAGTCAAAGTCCCGCCATGCTTTTTGGAAAAAGAATTTCTCCCAAGCTTTGTTATCCTTAGAAATATTTAATCTTTTGGGTATTAATAATGTGCTTTCAAAGCAATGGATTCAAGATGTTAGTGGTAAATATTATTCTATACCCAATTACCTCACTCAGCGTAGATTTAATTTAAAGCTAATTCTTAGACTCTAAGTATTCGGTGCAAAAAGATATTTATTTGGAGAAACCAGGTTGGTCTTCACCGCATACATTACGATACCTGCCGTATTTTTAACTCCAAGCTTTGCCATGATATTTTTACGATGTGTTGTAATGGTATGATTACTCAAGAAAAGCTCTTCTGCTATTTGATTATTTGTAAATCCCTCAGCGATTAGCACAATGATTTCATTCTCTCGCTCACTTAAAACTACGGCATCACAAGAAAATGAATCAAAATCCAAATCATTCACATCAATTTGTGCCTTTTGAATGGTTTCTAATATTTGGCCACAAAAAAATTTATTGCCTTTTTGGGTCTCAAGCACAGCATTAACGATTTCAGACAGCTCACAATCCTTTTTAACATAGCTCATAATCCCGGATCGTAATGCATCCACAAGAGTTTGTGCGCTTTGTTCTGGAGTTATAGCGATGAATTTGTACTTTTTATTTGAAGCGTTTTGTTTACCAATAATATCAATATCAAACCCGGGTGAAGTATAGTCAATCAATATCATAGAAACATCAAAGGAGGCAAGCTGGTTTTCTAGCTCTTGTGCATCTCTAGCTTCTCCAACTATAGGAATTGAAGTTTGTGATGATAATATGGAACGCAATCCTACCCTCGACAAATCATTACTATCTGCTATAATTAACGCCATCTTATTTAGAATAATTCTAAACAAAGATACATATACCTTTAAATTATAAGCAAGTATTTTGTAAATAGTTTTAAACAGTGTAAAGATTAATTTCAAGACTAATTGTATTGTTTAATTTTGTAGCGCATGAATACAAAAACGGGAACTAATATTGATGAAGCCATTTCGCTCTTAAGAAGCGGAGAAATTGTTGCTATTCCAACAGAAACCGTATACGGACTTGCTGGAAATGGAACCGACGAAAAAGCGATTCAAAAAATCTTTAAAGCCAAGAAACGCCCCTTATCAAACCCGCTTATTTTACATTTTAGTAATCTTGAGCATCTATCCAAATATGTCAAGAACCTCCCGAAACATGCAAAAATCCTAGCGGAACATTTTTGGCCTGGACCGCTGACTCTCCTGCTAGACAAATCAGAAATCATTCCTGATGTGGTTAATGCAGGTAACCGTAGAGTTGCTGTTCGAATCCCCAACCATGAAATGACCCTTAAGCTATTGTCAAAAATTGATTTCCCATTGGCTGCACCAAGTGCAAATTTATATGGCCGAATTAGTCCAACAAAGGTTGAACACGTTTTGAATCAGCTTGATCAAATCATACCTTATGTACTTAATGGTGGTGAGTGTAATAATGGGATTGAATCTACTATTGTTGGATTTGATGAAAATTCACCAATAATATATAGGCTTGGAGCAATAACAGTTGAGCAGATTGAATCCTGTCTTGGACAGAAAGTAAAGATACACAATCACAATATTCAAAATAGTGGTCCTGATGCGAGTGGCATGGTAAAATTCCATTATGCACCAAGAACACCAATGTATAGCATTGAAGAAATAAGTACTAAGGAGGAGACATCGAATTTCGGTTATATTGGATTTGACACATTGAATCATCTTATTCCTGCGGAAAATCAATTTTTATTAAGCGAAGAAGGTGATTTAAGGATTGCATCTAAGAACCTTTATCACGCGATGCACCACATGGATCAAAAGCATTTCGAAAAAATCTTCATTTGTGACTTTCCAAATGAGGAATTAGGGCGGTCAATGAATGACCGAATCAAAAAGGCAATTGCAAAGTTTAATGTATAAAAAAACCCTCAAAGAGAGGGTTTAAATATTTTGATTCGCTGACTACTTTTTAATGTGTCTAGCGTGTCTGTTTTTAAATTTATCAATTCTACCAGCAGTATCAACAAACTGTGCAACACCAGTAAAAAATGGATGCGACTTATGAGAAATATCCAATTTAACTAATGGATATTCATTTCCATCTTCCCATTTAATTTTCTCCTTAGTAGGAGCACAAGATGGGCACAAAAAGGCATAATCGTTAGACATGTCCTTAAAAACAACTAATCTGTAATCATCCGGATGTATATCTTTTCTCATAATTCGATTTTCAAAAATGGAATGCAAATTTATGTAATTCTTTTTAAATAACACCAAAAAATAATGATTAAATCACTTTGAACAAACTTAAGGGGATAAGTCTTGCGAAATGAAAATAATGAAATACATCCATTTATTATTTTTGATTAAACGACAATACAATGGATTTATTTGAAAAAATCACTTTGAAAGAAGTGGCTAAAATTTTAAATAGAAAGTTTAGAGGTAGTGAAAACCACCTCATCCATGGTTTAAGTGAAATACATAATGTCCAAAAAGGAGATTTAATTTATTGCGACCATCCTAAATACTACAAGCTTGCTTTAAATTCTCAGGCTGACACCATTATCATTAATGATGAAGTTGAGGCTCCAAAAGGAAAAGCCATCATTATTTCAGAAACCCCCTTTGAAGATTACAATAAATTATCAAAGCTTTTTTTTCCCGAATCAAAGCCTTCTAAAGAACCAAGAAATCAAAAAATCCACCCAACTGCGACCATATATCCCAATGTCTATATTGGAGAGAATGTCCATATTGGAGAATATTCAACCATATATACCGGTGCCTGTATTATGGATCACGTTAGTATCGGGAAACATGTAAAGATTGGGCCGAATTCAGTTATAGGTCATTATGCATTTTACTACAAACAGCACGAGGATAAACACGAACAAATGCATAGTATTGGAAATGTAAAAATTAATGACTTCGCTGAAATTGGAGCTTTATGCACAATAGACAAAGGTGTATCAGCTTCTACAATTATTGGAGAAGGCACTAAAATTGACAATCAGGTTCATATTGGACATGATACAGTTATAGGAAACAATTGTCTCATTGCCTCTGGAGCTGGTATTTCGGGATGTGTGGTTATAGAAAATGGTGTTAAAATATGGGGACAAGTTGGATGCGCAAGTAATGTCCGCATTGGTGAAAATGCAGTTGTTCTCGGACAATCCGGAGTATCCAAAAACATTGAGGGTAACAAAACTTATTTTGGAACTCCCTGCAAAGAATCCATGCAAAAGTTTAAAGAAATGGCAGCCCTCCAAAAGTTACCTGAAATCATAAAAAACATTTAAATGTATACCACAAGAGAACAGGATCTGGTATATCAAAATGAAGTAAAGGAAATCAAGCTTTTATCCTTACTTGAAATTACGAATGCTATAAATGAGAATGCACCTGTTGAACATCTCATGAAAATATTCAAATTCATATTAAAAGAACAGCTTGGATTTTCAAAGTTTGTCTTATTAATGCATCAAAAAGAATGGGAAAACCCTGTTAAAATTGGATACAAAGGAAAAATCAATTTAAATACCATTGATAAGGAGTTTAATCGCTTCAAAGAGATTACAATCATTGAATCCTCAAAGTCAAAATTACTACATCAGTTTCAGGTAATCATTCCTGTCTTTCATTCTGAAAAACCATTGGCCTTTTTATTACTCGCAAGTAATCTTGATAGCGAAAATGAAACCAGTTATTTTTCATTTGTTCAAACGCTCACTAATATTATTGCAGTTGCCATTGAGAATAAGAGACTAGGTGAACAACATATTATCAAAGAAAGAATATCAAAAGAGCTGGAGGTCGCTCGAGAAATGCAGAAACTGCTCTTCCCATCTGATTTGCCCTCAAATCGAAAGATGGATATTTCGGCAAAATATATCCCTAGGCACGCTATTGGAGGTGACTATTACGACTTTATTCCATTAGGAGATGATGAATACATTATTTGTATTGCAGATGTTTCGGGTAAAGGTGTAAGTGCAGCACTTCTTATGGCCAATTTTCAAGCTACAATAAGGACGCTTTTTAAGTACCAAAGATTTGAAATGCCCTTTCTTTTAGAAGAGCTTAATAAAAAGGTGATGCGTAGCGCAAAGGGAGAAAAGTTTATTACCTTTTTTATTGCGCACTACAATGCTTACAACAGAAAAATGCAATATGTAAATGCTGGTCATAATCATCCATTTATATTGAATGGAAGAAAGGTAATGATGCTCGATAAAGGCTGTATAGGTCTAGGAATGCTGGATGAAATCCCAACAATAGAAGTTGGGAATATTCAATTAGAACCGAATTCAACATTTGTATTGTACACAGATGGTTTAATAGAACTTGAAAATCAAGATGGTGATTTTTTTGGTGTTCCTCGATTGATAAAAACAGCACAATCCTACGCAGCTCTCAAAATGGAAGACATGAACAACATTGTGTTTTCAAAGCTTGATGACTGGAGGGAAGAGTTAAATTTTGTCGACGACACCGCGATCTTTAGCTGTAAGTTCTTTTAAAGTCCTATTTGTAATAAAACACACCTATCTCATGAAACTTACGAAGCACCATTTGCTGACCTTTATATGATTCATGAAGCATTAAGCTTGCGTCGTATCTGGTTTTTGGTTTTGAATAAGTAACTATAAAAAGTTGATCAAAATTATTATGAGGTGTCTTTTCTGGTCTACCGATAAAAATTTTCTTTTCGTCATCCATAGCATGAACTAACCTTAGAACTGTAAATGCGTCATTTGAGTTACTGTACAGAGAAAATTTCTTATCCATCATTTTAGATATCGCAATTCTTTCATTTCCCCTAAATAATGCTTCTCCAAATAAGATAAGAATAAGAAATGCCGGAACAAGGAATTTAACATTGTTCCATGCCCTTAACA
>WTIB01000314.1 GCA_011522905.1 Crocinitomicaceae bacterium
ATATTTTCTTCTTTTCGTTTTGCTATCCTTCTCAACTTTTTCTCAAAAAGTTAAAGTACTCGAACATGATGTAGAAGCGGAAATTCAAGAATTAAAGTCATTAAATACAAAATTTCGGGAATGCAATTTGTCACTCATGCCCAATGGAGATGAATTGTATTTTATGTCGGATCGTTCTAGGTCAGGTAAAAATAGGGTAGGAGATGGAGACATTTATCGTGTTGTTAAAACTGGAAATGATTGGGGTATTCCTGAATTTATTAATCAAATCAACACTTTTAATGGAGAAGATGAACCTTCAATTTCTTACGATGGAGAAAAAATTTATTTTCAAAGCTGGAAGTCTGGATGGGAAGGAACAGGTGGCCCTTATTATGAGGCAACAATTGAAAACGGAATATTGAAGAATATTCGTGGTCTGGGTGGTGGAATTAATCAATTCTTTAGAAGAGAATATCGCATGAATTATGGATATGCAACTGATGGAATGGCCATTTCTCCAGATGGTAATTTATTTATTGTAGCATGTGGAAGTGATTACAATGGCAATATGAATCTCTATTACAGCAAAAAGAAACTGGGGGTATGGAGCTTTCCGCAATTACTAATGGTAAGTACATTGGGTGATGAGCGCTCCGTATATATCGCTGCTGATAATCAAACCGTTTATTTTTCATCTGATGGTTATGATGGCTACGGGGGATTGGACATATTTAAAACATCATTTGATGGTATTAAAACTGGTCCAGTAACGAATATTGGTCAACCGTTTAATAGCTCGAAGGATGATATGGGATTTGTAATTTCAGGTAAGGGAGAAGCTGCTTTTTTTATTCGAGACCTCGATATATTTTATGCTGATCTCAACGAAATTAAAAATGAAATAAAACCATTATCGTCTTCATTAATATTTGGCAAGGTTCTATTCAACAATATCCCCATTCAGCGAGAGATTATAGTTCAATCAAATAATGGTATCATTGCCTCAAGTAATTCTGATGAAAATGGCAGGTATTCTATTTCTATTCCTAAGTCTTTTTCTACTGCTAAAGTTTACATTGAGGATGACACTCTAATTTTCAATAATCAAGAAATTGTTTCTGAGGGTAAAAGGTATCAGGAATTTGAGGTAGATTTTATCGCAGAAAAGAAGATTGAAAAAATTGAATTGACCTCGGATCAATTTGATGATTCTAATTCTACTTATCCAAAAGAGCTAAAAAACCAACATCTGGAAAATGAATTGGTAATCTATTTTGACTTTGATAATGCATCGATAAATGACGTTGAGTTTCACAAACTAAAAGAGCTCCTAAATCGAAATCTAACAAGTTCAATTGTATTTATAGAAGGGCATACTGACCATATTGGCACAAATGAATATAACAATGAGTTGTCTCGTAAAAGAGCAGAGGCCGTAAAAAAGTGGTTTATGGAATATACAGGTATTAAAAACACTCAAATTGACTTGAGATTTAAAGGTGAAACCAAAACCCTAAACGGAGGTCAAACCGATAAAGAAAGGGCCAAAAACCGACGTGTTACGATAAAAATATTGAGTATTTAATTTCTTAAAATTTTACCATATTTAACGATACTCTCAATTCTTTCCAATGTCTTTCTTTCTCTACATAATTCTAGGAAAGCTTTGCGCTCAAGGTCTAATAAATATTGTTCTGAAACTACGGTGTTTTCGGATAGGTCACCCCCACATAATACAAATCCCAGTTTTTCAGCAATAATTCTATCGTGCTCTGACATATAGTTTCCTGATAGCATAGAATTTGCTCCGACATATACGATTCCCAATCCTTCTTGTCCAACAACAGTGATGTTCTTTTCTCTCTTCGGTGGAACGTATCCTTTTTCAGCCAATTCTAAACAAGCAGCTTTAGCTCTTGTAAGATGATGTGCTCGTGATACAACAACTTCGTCAATTCCTTCTCTAAGATAACCGTAATCGAATGCTTCATATGCCGATAGAGACACTTTAGCTTGTCCGACTGTTAAGAATCGATCTCTGAGCCTATTGATTTTAATATCTCCGGAATGAAGCTCTTCAGAGAAGCGTTTAGCGAATTCTTTAGTGCCGCCTCCTCCAGGAATAAGTCCTACGCCAAACTCAACGAGACCCATGTATAATTCCGCGTGAGCAACCACCTTGTCTGCATGTAAAGATATTTCACAACCTCCTCCTAAAGCCATGTTATGAGGAGCTACAATTACTGGTATATTGGAATATCTAATTCGCATTGTTGTATCTTGAAAAGCCTTAACTGCAAAATTTAGTTCATCAAAATCTTGATCTGCAGCCATCATAAATATCATACCCACATTTGCTCCTGCAGAGAAATTTTGTCCTGTATTTGATATGACTAGGCCTTCATACTCATTTTCCGCAATGTCAATAGCCTTGTTGATGCCTTGAAGCACACCACCGCCAATTGTATTCATTTTTGTATGGAATTCTAAATTGAGTATGCCATCACCCAAATGAACCAATGTGCAATCTGAATTCCCCCAAACCTTATTGTCATCTCTGAGTGAATTTAAATCTACAAGGTCCTCTGTCCCAGGAATGATCTTGTATGTATTTGTTGTATTGTCAAAATACATACGTTTGCCATTTTCTGTTTTGTAAAAAGAACTCATTCCATTTTTGCGCATCGTTTCAATCGCATTCCCCATCGATTTCCCTGCATCATTTATGAACTTTACACCTTGTTCATAACCGAATAAGTCCCATGACTCGAAAGGCCCAAGTTCCCATCCAAATCCTGCTTTTAAGGCGTCATCTATTTTGTAATATTCCTCAGAAATTTCCGGAATTCGGTTTGAAACATACGCCAATAATCCACCAAATATTTTTCGGTAAAATTCACCAGCTTTATCCATTCCCATTACTAACATTTTTGTTCGCTGCTTGAGGTCCTCAATGGGTTTGGCCATATCTAGTGTTGGGAATTTCACTTTAGGTGCGACTTCATATTCAAGCGTCTCAAGATTTAAAGCAAGAATTTTTCTTTTTCCATTTTCATCCTTTTCCTTTTTATAGAAGCCTTGTCCAGATTTAGATCCCAACCAATTATTTTCAACCATTTTAGCAATGTAATCTGGGAGCTCAAATAATTCTTTTTCTTCATCATCGGGACAATTGTCT
Source organism: Crocinitomicaceae bacterium (assembly GCA_011522905.1). Classification (GTDB taxonomy): domain Bacteria; phylum Bacteroidota; class Bacteroidia; order Flavobacteriales_D; family Crocinitomicaceae; genus UBA952. The sequence continues at coordinate 3,161 of WTIB01000314.1, forward strand.
TTTAAGCCATTAGCTACGTGCACCAAGGTATCTAATCCAACAACATCACAGGTTCGAAATGTAGCTGATTTTGGACGACCTAATATCGGACCTGAAAGCTTATCGACTTCACTAACAGTAAAGCCCATTTCCTTTACGGCATGGAATAAAGCCATGATGGAATACACCCCAACTCGATTGGCAATAAATGCCGGCGTATCCTTACACAGTACAGTTTTCTTACCCAATATTTTTGCCCCATAATCCATCAAAAATTCAACGACCTGTGGATCGGTTTTTGGTGTGGGTATGATTTCTAGGAGCTGTAAATATCTTGGTGGATTGAAGAAGTGTGTTCCACAGAAATGCTTTTGAAAATCTTCACTTCTACCATCTAACATCATGTGAATGGGAATACCCGATGTATTTGATGAAATAAGTGTACCCTCAGTTCTATATTTTTCAACCCTTTCAAATAGCTGTTGTTTGATGTCTAATCTTTCAATGATCACCTCAATCACCCAATCACAGTCTTTGATTTTGTGTAAATCATCATCAAAGTTTCCTGTTTGAATTCTTTGCGCAAATGATTTCCTGTAAATAGGAGAGGGGTTTGATTTTAAAGCAAATTGCAAGGATGAATTAACAATTCTATTCCTTACTGCTTTATCTTCAAGACTCGCACCCTTTTTCTTCTCTGCATCATCAAGTTCTTTTGGAGGTATATCCAAAAGAATCACTTCACAACCAATATTTGCATAGTGACAAGCAATTCTTGATCCCATGACTCCTGAACCTAATACGGCAACTTTTCTGATAAATCTTTTCATTTCTTTTTTTTAAGATTCTGTATTTTTTTCTCTTTCTACTTCTTCTATAGATAGGTCAACGGCCTTCATCACATTAAAAAAGCCTTTGACATCTCGATCCTTGAGCTTTGACGAAATTTTTTCATTGAATTCAAGGAGAAAATTCTTAACCATTCTTCTGCTTTCAATCCCTTTTTGGGTCAAAAAGATATTCACTTTTCTTTTATCTCCTTTAAAGTTCTTTCGCTCAATTAAACCACTTTTTTCCATGGCATTCAGCGTTCTTGAAAGTGATGTAGGCTCCATTCCCATTTTGGGCCCTAGCTGAGTACTCAATGTCCCTGATTTTTCTACAATCATCAGTATAAATCCGACAGACATCGTCATGCCTTGCGTCATTGCTTTTTGATTGTACATTCGAGAGACGCGATGCCAAGCATGTCTTATTAAAAAATCCAGAAAAATGATTTTTTTTTCACTCATATGGAGTGTAAATTTAGTAAAAAATATTATGCACGCATAAAATTACCAAACTATTTTCGAGATATAAACAGTGCCTTTTAAAATAGCTACCATTTTATTTTTCTGGTTAAAAATTTCAATTTGATACAGAGCAGTTTTATTCCCTCTATGAATTTCATTGGAAATACTTTTAAGAGTATCCCCTTCATTTACCTTAACGAGATGCGATATAGAAGTTTCTATACTGAAGCTTTGAAATCCATAACTATTAGCAGCAAATGCCAGTGTTGAATCCGCTAAAGAATATGCAATTCCTCCATGTGCTATCTCAAACCCATTTAGCATTTCTTTTTTTATGACACATGATAAGGAGCAACTCCCTTTATCTATCGTTTCAATTTTCAGATTCAACCATGAGCTGAATTGGTCCTTGCTCATCATGATATCAACAATTTCTTTTGGCGTTTTCATCTCATGTATGCGATCCATGATTTCAGGTTTAAGGTGTTTCTAATGTAATCTAATTCTATTTCAGCTTCATCGGAGTCATGATATGAATTATATGAAACTCTATGCATACCGTTGTAATTTATTATTTGTGTAGCATCTGTTTTTTGAGTCAATTCATTAATATAAGCATTTGCATAGTTTTCTCTTTCAAATGACCCTATAATGACGTGATAATACTTTTTATTTTCTGTGATGGACTCTATTTCTTTTAGCTCTATTTCTACTTCGGATTCAACGTTTTCAATAATCACAGTATCCTCAATAAATGCAGTGTCTTTTACATCATTCTCATTTAATATATTTTCATCAATGGGGGTTGAATCGTCAATTTCTGTAGATTCTGATATTAAATTTTGTTTTGAATAGCCGTTCTCGTTATTACAGGTATTTAATATAAATGGGCTAGAAATTGCAATTATTGAAATCACGATTAATATGGGAATCCATCTTTTTTTCTTTTTTTTGTCAAACTCAGCCTTTTCCAGAATAGGTTTCTTGGAGGGCTCTGTTTTGTGATTTATGGGTGGCAAATCAAGATCATCATTCCACTGATCTTTCTCTGAGTATTCTTCAGGACTTTTATCGTTATTACCACTATTAGCCATTGTGAAACAATTCGTTAAAATCAAAGGAACGATCTAAACGAACTCCTTTCTCTGTATTTTTCAAGGTACAACATTCATTAATTGAGTCGTGCTCTAAGAATAAAACATAATTTTCTTTTTCTGCAATATTTAGAAACTCGGCTTTTTCTTTTAAAGTTGTTAATGGTCTGGTATCGTATCCCATAACATAAGGAAGAGGAATGTGTCCAACACTAGGTAATAGATCGGCCATAAAAACCAATGTTTTACCTTGATATTGAATATGCGGAATCATCATGTTCTCAGTATGACCATCAACAAATAACACATCAATATTATTGAATACATTTTTAGTCAATTCCCCCTCTTTTTGAATGAATTTTAATTGACCGCTCTCTTGTATTGGGATAATATTTTCTTTCAAGAAAGAGGCCTTCTCTCTACCATTAGGGTTTACCGCCCATTCCCAATGGTTTTCTGTACTCCAATAAATGGCGTTTTTAAAATTTGGACGGTAGCCATTTTTATCATTGTTCCAAACGATGGCTCCTCCGCAATGGTCAAAATGTAAATGTGTTAAAAAAACATCTGTAATGTCATCCTTTGAAAACCCCAATTTATTTAGGTTTTTATCCAGTGAATCCGTTCCATGAAGGTAATAATGCGAGAAAAACTTTTCGGATTGTTTGTCGCCCATTCCAGTATCGATGAGCATTAATCGGTTTCCATCCTCTATTAATAGACTTCTTAATGCCCAAGAGCACATATTATTTGAATCCGCTGGATTCGTTCTAGACCAAAGACTCTTTGGAACAACACCGAACATGGCTCCTCCATCTAATTTAAAATACCCAGTATTTAAAACATGTATTTTCATGAGGTTTAGGTTACAGAATAATCTTCAAAATCCTCTGTCATTTCGTGGTCAACCTTTTCAGTAACCGAAATAGGAATATAGTCTACTGAAACATTTGTTTTATCTAATCCAAAATCTTCAGCGGGTTTCAGTCCAGTGCTCTTGACAAATCTGTATGCTTTGATACAAATATTTTGAAACCAGCTTAAATCATTATCAGCAGAAACTCTTGAATTAATTACAACAAACTTGAAGTCAACTTCATCAAAAGTTCCCCTTACAGATTCAAAAACACTCTCGCCAGTCAGCTCTTTTTTAGTAACCATCTTACGCTGAATTTTTCGCATCATATATTCGAATTGGTGCTCTTCCTTGAAACCAAGCTGCAGACTAACATAATAGCACGACTTATCTATAATCTCATTTACTGAATAATGAACACCCCATGGTTCGTTTTGAATGTCTAAATGAAGGAACCAAATTACATCTGCTTTTCGCGGTTTTTTCTTAAATAATGAATGAAATACAGTGGTATCAAGTTTATTGGATGAATTACTTCGGGTAGGGAATACCAAATTTGTGGCTTCATAAGGTATCTTTGGATCTTCTTTTACGGCTGTAATGAGCTTTACAACCCTTTTCATAGGAACATATTCTGTAATACTTGTCCTTAGAACTCTCGCCTTGTTATACAAGAAGAGAAGGGTGAAGAAAGTTGTGGCAAGTATAAGTGTAAACCAACCACCTGAAACAATTTTACCCAAATTCGAAAGCAGGAATACGCCCTCAATAGTTATGAACAAAATAAATATACTCAAATAGAAAATTCTTGCTTTCGGGTATTTAACCAAAAGTAAAAAACCAAGTAAAATAGAGGTCATGACCATGTCTATGGTTATCGCAAGACCATAGGTATGCTCCATTGCACTTGACTTTCTGAAAATGAAAATAACCATAAGACATCCAAACATTAAAAACCAATTGATAAACGGGATATATATCTGGCCTTGATTGTCCGTGGGATATTTCACTTTTAGGTTTGTCCAAAGTTTAAGCTTGATGGCTTCGTTCATGAGTGTAAATACACCCGTTATTAATGCTTGTGAAGCGATAATTGTTGCTGCGGTTGCTATAATAATGGCAAATGGCATTATTCCATTCGGCACCATTGAATAAAAGACTGTCTCACTTCCTTGTAGAGCAAAGTCGGGAGAAAGACATAAAGCGGCTTGCCCCATATAGTTCATTACTAAGAGTGTTGCTACGAAGCCCCAGCTCACACGAATGTTACCCTTACCACAATGTCCAAGGTCAGAATACAATGCTTCCGCCCCAGTTGTACATAGGAATACAGAACCTAAAATCCAAAATCCGCCGTCGATATTGGTAATTAGATTTATGGCCCACCAAGGATTTAAGGCTCTTAAAACCGTCGGATTATCAATAATTTGAACAGCTCCAAGATATCCAAGGAACGAAAACCATATAACCATAAAAGGACCAAAAAACTTTCCAATGGCAGCGGTACCAAATTGTTGTACAGCAAATAAGAGTATAATGATACCAACGATTATAGGTATCACAGGCATGTCGGGATAAATGTTATTGACACCCTCAACAGCAGAAGAAATAGAGATGGCTGGAGTAATAAATCCATCAGCGATTAGCGTAGAACACCCAATCAAGGCCGGAATGATAATCCAACGATATCTTCTTTCTTTTAAAAGTGCAAACAAGGCAAAGATTCCACCTTCTCCTTTGTTATCTGCATTTAAAGCAAAGTAAATATATTTAAAAGTAGCAATGAGCAGTAAGGTCCAAATTACACAGGATAGTCCCCCTAAAATAAATGCCTCACTTATGTTTTCTCCACCACCCGTAATGGCCTGAAAAACATACAGTGGAGAAGTACCAATATCTCCAAAAACAATACCTGTACTGATTAAGATTCCAGCAAATGATATTTTACTTACGTTTGAGTCACTCATTAAATCGTATTAAAACAAAATTAATTTAATTTTTTTAGAATGAATGTGATTCGATACGTGAAAAATAGAATGAAAAATAAGCTATATTTGCATCCAAAATGCCCATGTGGTGAAATTGGTAGACACGCCATCTTGAGGGGGTGGTGCCGTAAGGTGTGCTGGTTCGAATCCAGTCGTGGGCACAAAAAAGTATCGTGTAATCTCAATGAATAGATTAAATTTAAAACCTAATTAAATTATTAATAATGAAGTACTTAAATATAACTATATTATCTTTTGGTTTAATATGTATATCCTCATGTTCAGGTGATATCGATTCAGCTTTAAATGTTAAAATTGAAAAGGAAGGTCCCGCTAAAACAAAAAAAGAGGGTCTTGCTTTTTTAGCTGAAAATAAAAAAAGACCGGAAGTAAAAATAACTCAATCTGGTTTGCAATATGAGGTCATTCGAGAAGGTAATGGTCCCAAGCCTGGACCTACTTCAAGAGTAAAGGTTCATTATCATGGGACGACACCAGCTGGTGACGTTTTCGATAGCTCCGTGGATAGAGGCCAACCTTCTGAATTTGGTTTGAATCAGGTGATTAAAGGATGGACAGAGGGATTACAACTTATGAGGGCAGGATCAAAATATAAATTTTTTATTCCTCAGGAATTGGCATACGGTGCAAACCCACAGCCTGGAAGCATTATTGAACCGTACATGCCACTCGTTTTTGAAGTTGAACTCTTAGAGGTATTGACAGATGCTCAACAAGAGAAAGAGGACGTTCCACTGACATCCTTGAAATTTGACAAGATGAAACATGATTTCGGTAAAGTTAAGGAGGATACAGATAATAAAACGTTTTTCACGGTAACCAACACTGGACAAAATCCATTGGTAATTGAATCGGTTAAAGCCAGCTGCGGATGTACTACTCCATCAAAACCTGAAAAGCCCATTGCACCAGGAAAGAGTGATAAAATTGAAGTGATTTTTCATCCAAAGGTCGGTCAGTTGAAACAACAGAACAAAACGATTCGTGTTGTTGCCAACACAGATCCTTCAGAAACCGTTCTCAATGTTGGAGCTTTTGTAGAGAAAAAATAGATTATTCCTCTTCGAAGTAATTCAAATCTTTTCCAAAAGTTTCTTGAAGTCTACTAAGACTATAAAGAGCTAGGGAAATAAAAATCAAGCCTACAATTAATGCCGACCATGCATCTCCGAAGTTAAGTGCCATCAAGAATGCAAAGCTTGGCATGATGAGGTTAACTGAACCTCTAACAAAATTAGGAATTGTATTGGCAGTCGTTGAGCGAATATTGGTTCCAAATTGTTCAGCAGCCATAGAAACAAAAAGTGCCCAATAGCCTGTGGCACATCCCAGGAGAAAACAAACAAAATAGTACATTTCCGCAGAGATTCCTTCCATAAAGAAAAGGAATGAGATCACAAGTAATAGAGTAAACACCAAATACATTCTGATGACTTTTTTACGGCTTCTCAATACCTGACTCAATACCCCTGACAAAAGATCTCCAAAGGAAAGTCCAATGTAGGTATACATGATAGCTGTGCCATTCTTGATGTCATTTATTCCAAGTAAAGGCGCAAAATTATCTTTAGAATTCATGATCAGTAGGCCAACTACGAAATAAATGGGAATGCCAATTACAATACAATGAATGTATTTCATTAGATTTTCTTTATTTCTAAATATTAAGCTAAGATTGCCTTTAGATACTTTTTTATCCTCAGACATATTTTTAAAAAATGATGATTCTATGGTTCCTACCCTGAGCAAAAGAAGCAATAGACCAAGCATACCACCAATGATGTAGGTGACCTGCCAGTTTTCAAATTGGTAACCTGTTAAGTCAAAAATCAAATTACCTATTACTTGGCCTTCTGCACCAACAAGAGATGCTACAACAGCACCTAATGCACCGAAGGTGACAATGATCATTGTACCATATCCTCTTTTCTCTTTAGACATCATTTCTGATACAAGTGTGATTCCTGCACCGAGTTCACCTGCTAATCCAATACCTGCAATTACACGTATGATGGCATAGGATGTTATATCTGTAACAAAAGCATTCGCAAGATTAGCAGCTGAGTACAATAAGATGGATCCAAAGAGCACTTTAAGTCTGCCCTTTTTGTCTCCAAGAATTCCCCATAGCAACCCGCCAATTAGCATTCCCCACATTTGCATATTGTACAAAAATTTACCTGTAGAAGCTTTTTCTTCAATTGAATAACCTACCATAATTGAACTAACACTTTCACTTTTAACAACTCCGAAAAGTACCATGTCATAGATATCAACAAAATATCCTAATGCGGCCACAATGATTAATAGAATTACTTTTTTGTCGGTACCCTTATTCATTTCATTCATAGAACGAAATTATAATTTTTGATGAAATATTTTTATTTCGTGATTGACCTTTAAATCCAATGGGGAATCTTTTTTTTCTCCTTATTTTTATTCACAAATTAAATAATATGGTTCGAAATTTATCTGAGAAAGCATCAATTCTTGGGCAATATATGGCTGAAATTAGAGATGTGAATATTCAAAACGATCCTATTCGTTTTCGAACAAACCTTGAGAGAATAGCGGAAATTATTGCATATGAGATATCAAAAACAATGACTTACCATGAGATTGAGGTTAAAACGCCTCTTGGTATTTCCCGTGAATTTAGATTGACAGATGACCCAGTATTAATTACAATTTTAAGAGCTGGATTAGCAATGCATAATGGTTTATTAAGGACTTTTGACAGGTGTGATAGTGCTTTTGTTTCGGCATACAGAGAGCATACCTCTCCTGAAGAGTTTAAGATTCATGTGGAATATTTGGCAGCGCCAAATCTTGACAATCGAATTTGGATTATTTCAGATCCTATGCTAGCAACTGGAAGATCAATGGTTAATGTGTATAATGCACTTCTTGAATATGGAAAACCAAAAAAAGTGTATGTGGCTGTTTCGATTGCTACACCACAGGCTATTGAACTTGTTCAGAAATCATTACCACCGTCTGCTGAGATTTGGACTGGTGCTATTGATGCTGAACTTACTGCCGAATCTTATATTGTGCCAGGTTTGGGCGATGCTGGTGATTTAGCCTATGGAGTAAAAGTTTAAATGATGAAGTGGGCAGCATACAGTGCATTATTCGGATTGGCGACCTTTAAGTTTATGTTTGCGGCTTTTCCTGGGCCAGCTCTGAATATTAGTTTTTTGGAAACCTATCTTTCAGTTGTCTTGGGTGGTACCTTCAGCTCAGCAGTTTTCTACTTTGCAAGTGATTTTTTCATGATTAAAGCGAATCAAAGACGCAAACGAAAAATAGAGCAATTACTTAGTGAAGGAAAAGAAATTCCGTTTAAACGAAAATTTACACGAACCAATAAGTTTATTATTTATTGTAAACAAAAGTTTGGCATGTATGTCATTTGCTTTTGGGCTCCTTTTTTTCTTTCTGTTCCATTGGGAAGTATTATTGTTGCTAAGTTCTATAGTAAGCTTCGGTATACCTTTCTCTATATATTCATTGGGATGATGATCAATACGAGCATAACGACGTTTTTAGCTTATGTCATTTTCAGATAAACATATTTTTTTTGATTTGGATCGTACCTTGTGGGATTTTGATGAAAATTCAAAAGAGGCATTAAGGCAAATAATTAGGCATTATGATTTAATGGCATTATTTGGTTCTTTTGATAGATTTCACAGGGCATATGTAAAGCACAATTCTCGTCTTTGGGCTGATTACGGTAAAGGTATTTTGAAAAAAGATATTCTAAGATACGAGCGTTTCAATGCCACCTTGAAACAATTTGGAAAAAATGATTTGCATCTGGCGCAAGAGATGGGTGAGATGTATGTAGAAATATCTCCTCGGCAGACAAAGCAATTTCCGAATACCAAAGAAGTTTTAAGAGAATTAAATGAAATGGGATATCACCTCCACATCATTACCAATGGATTCGAAGAGGTCCAATATATAAAACTTGAAAATTGTGGATTAAGGTCGTTTTTTGATGTAATTGTATGCTCAGAGGTGGTCGGTAAAAATAAACCGTCTTTAGCCATTTATAATTATGCATTAGAACAAGCAGGATGTTTGGCTGAAGACGCCATGATGATTGGCGACGACTATGTAGCAGATGTTTCTGGAGCCTTGAAGGCTGGTCTTCAGGCCATTTTATTTGACCCACATGACTGTTCCTCTGAAAATTATGAACATACCATTCGAAATCTGAATGAAGTCCCTTTACTTGCTACTCAATTACTTCGGATATAAAAAGCTAAGCGTTTTCCTGTCTCATTTTTTCGTAGAGAATAATACCCGTAGCCACACTTACATTTAATGATTGGATTTCACCATGCATAGGAATTTTTGCGCGAACATCCGACAAATTAATGAGATCAGAAGTTATTCCATTCTCTTCAGAACCCATAATGATACCAACAGAGCCCCTTAAGTTAATATCTTGAAGAGGAAGAGATGATTTTTCCGTACAGGCAATTAGTCGGATACCACATTGCTGAATGTAAAACAGTGAATTTTTTAAATCATCTGTCTTACACACTGGGATTCGACTTAATGCGCCTGAAGAGGTTCTGACAGCATCAGATGATACCAGAGCTGAACCTCTCGAAGGAATTAAAATGGCATCTACTCCTTGGCATTCAGCGGATCGTGCTATAGCTCCAAAATTTCTAACATCTGTAATGCGGTCAAGGATAAGAATATTAACTTTTTGCTCTTTTTCAACCCATTTGTCAACTAAAGATTCAATATTTTGATACTCAATGGGCGTTACAAATGCGATTACGCCTTGGTGATTTCCAGAAGTCAATTTATTTAGCTTTTGTACGGGGACATACTGGATATTGTAATCTTTTCCGGCAAGTATTTCTTTAAGCTCACGAAAGTGTTCTTTATCAATACCTTTTTGAATCAAAATTTTATTCAATTCTTGTCCTGACTTGATGGCTTCTATGACGGGATGCACACCAAAGATGACATCTTTTTTTTCCTTCCTTGGATACCGATCTCTTTTTTCTTCCATGTTAAGTGAATTTATATTCTATTTGCACATTGTTTTGAATTGTAAGCTCAACTGGGCATGCTCGCGCCACTTGGATAACTTTAGCTAAGGTTTTTTCGTCCCATTCATTTTCAGAAAGCTTCATTTCAATACTTATTTTTTCAACCTTTCTTGGATGTGAGCTCATTAATTTATTTACGCTTGCCTCACAGCTCTCAAATGATAGACCGTTGTTGTTACAATATATTCCAATGATGGTCATAGCGCATGAAGCTAAGGAGGTTGCCAATATATCCGTTGGTGAAAAAGCTTCACCTTTTCCATTGTTGTCAATTGGAGCATCTGTGATAAAAGTATCCCCAGATTTCAAATGCTTACATGCCGTTCTTAGATTTCCTAGATAGCTGACCTCAGATATTTTCATTAGAGTAAATTTATGACGCAAAGTTACATTATTTCAGACCACTTTCATGTACATAAAATCGGAATGTATATAACCTTACTTTTGCCTATCTTTATGGCTCAAATTAATCGCGCTATGAAATTTATCACAACTGCATTTCTTTTATTTCTTTTTTGTACTTCATGCTTTTCTCAAAATGAAATGAAGTATAAAGCACGGCCAAACTCACCTCTTTGGGTAAAATCTATGTATGCAGAAAATCCAGATGCTGAGCAGGTAATTGAACAATATAAATCGTATTACCAAACCCATGAGTTTGTAAAAAATGAACATACGCAATATTACAAGAGGTGGCTCAGATCATTAAGCCGAGAAGTATTTTTCGATCCATTTTCCAAGGATGGAAAAGATTACCTTCAAAGGTCGAAGAATATCAACATGTTAAAAGACGAGAATTCAGAGTGGTCATGTATTGGTCCTTATGATTTTGATATTGACGCTGCAAGTAGAAGTTACGCTCCAGGTGCAGCTCATGTTTATACTGTAAAGCGTTGCCTGAGTGATCCCAATGTCATGTATGCGGGTACAGCGACGGCTGGAATGTGGAAATCGATTGACGCAGGTTTAACATGGTTTTTAACCACTCGTGATTTGGTACTAAATAGAATTTTTGCGATTGAAATAGACCATAGTAATCCTGATATCGCATTTTTTGAGAGTGGAGGAAGTGTGTATAAAACGCTTGATGGCGGTTTAACGTGGGCAATTATTGGTGATGCTGCTTTTCAATCTCAATCGCATGGCGTGAAGGATATAGTGATGTCTCCGGATGATTCTAACATCATTTATCTTACTTCGAATAATGGATTTTATCGGACCACTGATGGAGGCGCGAACTGGACGCAAATTTTATCAGGTGAGTTTCAAGAAATTGAATTAAATCCTGCCAACTCGGATATGATATACACCATCAAGGTGATTGGAGATTACACGGAATTCCATAAAAGTACAGATGGTGGGTTAACTTTTAGTGCACAAACTAATGGTTGGCCAAGTCCACAGCAGGCTGGTGACCATCAACGTCGGGTTGAAATTGCAGTGACTCCTGCTGATCCAAGTTTGGTGTACGCCAATGCCACAGGCTCGGCAAATGGTGGAAGTGGTACTTATGGGATATACGTTTCCAATGATGAAGGAAATACTTGGACATTTACTTGTTGTGGATCTCAACCCGCGGGACCACCTTCGCTTACCAATATCAATATGATGGGATGGGATAAAGAAGGTGAAGATGATGGTGGACAGTATTACTACGATGTTGCTCTAGCAGCGGATCCAGTAAACCCTCTCAAATTACATTTAGGAGGAGTTAACCACTGGGTTTCAGAGGACGGAGGAGTCACCTGGGTATGTCCAGCAAAATGGTCTGAACCGCATTTAGATGAGTATGTCCATGCAGATATTCACGATATTCGATTTTTTGGAACAGAGCTATGGATTGCCTGTGACGGTGGAATCTTTAAATCTTTTGATGGTGGGGATAACATTGATAAAACCATGGTTGGTATTGAAGGGACTGATTTTTGGGGCTTTGGAGCAAGTCCTCAAAGTGATGTTATGCTCGGCGGATGCTATCATAATGGAACATTGTTAAAAGACAACAATACCTACATCAATGATTGGATTTGTACTGGAGGTGGAGATGGGGTGCGTGGTTTTGTCAACTTTGGTAATGATCGAATTGCTTATGATGACTATGAAGGGCGATATCTTTCTGGTGACCGCACAGTAAATATTAATGGTTTTCAATTTGATTCACTTCCGAATGCGTCATACATATTTGGAGAGTCATCAACAATGGAGTGGGACCCAAGAAATAATAAGCATATTTTCATAGGTAGAGGAACAAATCTCCTCAAAACGGAAGACAATGGAATGACCTATGATATTGTACATGCTTTTCCGCACAGGGTAATGAATATTGAATTATCTAGAGCCAACCCTGATTACATGTATTTGGCAACTTATGAAAGCTGGTGGGGAGCAAAAAAAATATGGAGGTCTACTGATGGAGGTCTGTCATGGACGGACATTACTCCGCCATCATCCTTGTTAAATGGAGAGGAGTGGGTGCCATATGATATTGCGGTTAGTGCCAGCGATGAAAATGAAATATGGGCAGCCAGAACATCGCAATACGGAAGTACAAACCTTAATGGAAGAATGATATTCAAATCTACTGATGGTGGAAACACATGGAGCAACTATACGAGTGCATCTCTCAATGGTGAAGTCATAACCAACATTGAACATCAGAAGGGAACAAATGGAGGTATATACATTGGTACAAGAAGGGCCGTATATTACCGAAATGCAACGATGAATGAATGGGCCTTATTCAACAATAATCTTCCTCTAAGCTCGACTTCAACAAAGTTGGTCATAAAATACAAAGACCGTCTACTGCGAAATGCCACAAATAGAAGTGTTTATGAAGTGGAGCTCTATGAAGATTCTGAACCAATGGCTCAAATTGCGGCGGATAAGTTTAAGGTTTCTTGTTTAGACAATCAGGTTCAATTTATTGACCATTCGGTGCTATCTTCAATGAATCCAACCTGGGAATGGACTTTTAATGGAGGGACACCGGCTGTATCCAATGAACAAAATCCTATTGTTCAATACAATACTCCTGGTTTTTATGATGTTACTTTGACCGTTACAGATGACTATGGAACGAGTACGCAATCTTATTCAATGTTCATTGAATACGAAGAAAATGTGGCTCCTCTTGATGTAATTGAAGATTTCGAGGTGGGTATTACTGATTTTTGGACACAGTACAACGCAAATAATTCATATGGATGGGCACCTTTTTATACAGAAAATGGTCCTGATTGTGAGCCTACAAATTGTGTATTTATCGATCATTACTCCATAAATCAGGTGGGTGACGAGGCAGAATTAATCACCCCGAAAATTGATTTAAGCTCAGCGGTGAGTGCATATCTTGAATTTGACTATGCTTACACGAAGTGGGGAGGTTCCTACGAAGACGGCTTTAGAATTGACGCGAGTACTGACTGCTGGGATACCTATGACACTTTGTTTTATGCTTTTGGTGATGATTTGATAACTGTTCCTAGCACAAATGATGAGTGGTATCCTCAAGATTGTGCCGATTGGTCTGTTGACAATTATGTAGACCTTTTGCCATATGTTGGTCAAAATGTGGCCTTACGTTTTGTAGGAATAAACGGTTGGGGAAATAACTTTTTTATGGATAACATTAATGTATCTGGTCAGCTAAGTGGGGTCGATCAATTGGAACTCCCATTTTCGGTATATCCAAATCCAAATAATGGGTTATTTACCATTTCACATGAATTATCAAATCCCAAAGTAAAAGTAATGTCACCTGATGGTCGTTTGGTTTGGAAAGGTGATTTACTCCAAAAAAAGCAAGAAATTCAGATCAATTCAAGTCCTGGCATATATATGATCCACGTTGAAGACATGGATAAATCATATGTGACAAACATTACCATTCATTAAAACCTTTTTATCAATATTATTTATTTTACCAAAAATTAAAATTTATCAAATGAAATTTTTAAGCGTACTATTTTTTGCAGTGGCCATTTCCGCTTGCGCACAGGAGAAAAATTCAATAGAAGCAAGTACCGTATCGAATTTAAAGTTCAGATTGGTTGGTCCAGCTCTTACCTCAGGAAGGGTCTCAGATTTGGCGATTCATCCTTCAAATACAGATACATGGTACATAGCAACAGCATCGGGAGGTTTATGGAAAACTGAAAATCATGGAATTACTTTCAAACCCATTTTTGATTCATACAGTTCTTATTCTATTGGTTGTGTAGAGGTAGCTCCAACAAATCACAATACGGTTTGGGTAGGTACCGGAGAAAATAATAATCAGAGATCGGTATCTTATGGTGACGGTGTTTACAAATCATTAGATGGAGGAAAGTCATTTAAAAATATGGGATTAAAAAGTAGTGAACATATTGGAAGCATTGTAATTCATCCTAATGATGAAAACACACTTTGGGTCGCAGCATATGGCCCATTGTGGAGTAGTGGAGGTGAACGAGGTGTGTATAAATCTACAGATGGCGGAACGACTTGGAAACGAACTCTTGAAATTTCTGAAAACACAGGAATCGCCGAAGTTCACATCGACCCATCAGATCCAAATGTTTTGTATGCTTCCGCTCACCAGCGTAGAAGACGAGAATGGACTTTCATCAGTGGAGGGCCAGAGTCAGGATTATATAAATCCATAGATGGGGGTGAAACTTGGAGGGAAATCAATAAAGGCTTACCTGCCGGATATATGGGTAGGATAGGTATGGCTATCTCACCTGCAGATCCAAATGTTGTTTATGCGATTGTTGAGGCCAGATATGGCAAAAATGGTTTTTATAAATCGACCAATAAGGGAGAAAATTGGAGTAAACAAAGTAGCTATTCTACGAGTGGAAATTATTATCAGGAAATATTTTGCGATCCAAAGAATGTAGACAAAGTTTTCTCAATGAATACCTACCTTCATCATACTGAAGATGGGGGTAAAAACTTTAAAAGAACTGGAGAGAAAGGAAAACATGTAGATAACCATTGTATATGGATTGATCCTACGAATACAAATCATTGGGTTGTAGGATGTGATGGAGGTGTTTATGAGACCTATACCCATGCTAAAGAGTGGCGTTACCATGCCAATATTCCCATCATCCAATTCTACAAAGTAGCTACGGATAACGATTATCCTTTTTATAACATTTACGGAGGAACGCAAGACAATAATTCAATGGGTGGGCCTTCGGCAACCATAAATGCCTCTGGTATTTTAAATTCAGATTGGTTCATTACCAATGGAGGTGATGGTTTTGAATCGGCTACAGATTGGGAAAATCCAAATATTACATATGCACAGGCACAGTATGGGTGGATTGTTCGTTATGATAAAGCTTCGGGAGAGAAGGTGCCTATTCAACCTATGCCCGGAGATGGAGAAGCTGCCTATCGCTGGAATTGGGATTCTCCTCTTTTGGTTTCGCGACATAACGCCTCGACCATTTATTTTGCTGCGAACAAATTATTCAAATCAACAAATAGGGGAGATGATTGGGTGACCATTTCTCCAGATTTATCAAGACAGTTAGATCGGAATAAGCTCCCTGTTATGGGGCAGGTTTGGACAATGGATGCGGTAATGAAAAATAAGTCTACCACCATTTACGGAAATATTGTGGCTTTAGATGAATCACCAATTAAACAAGGACTCTTATACGCAGGAACAGATGATGGATTAATTCAAATCACCACTGATGATGGTAAATCTTGGTCAAGAGTAGATAATATTAAAGGTGTTCCTGAGCGAACCAAAGTGAATATGTTGACGGCTTCATTACATGATGAAAATGAGGTTTTTGTTGCTTTTAATAGTCAACGGGATGGAGATTTTACTCCTTATCTATTGCGCTCTGCGGATCAGGGTAAAACTTGGGAGAGTATTTCCTCTAATCTTCCTGAAAGAGGAAATGTTTATTGTATAAAGCAAGACCATATCAATCCTGATTTACTTTTTGTAGGTACGGAATTTGGTGCTTTTTTCTCTATTGACAGGGGGCAGAGTTGGACGAAGCTGAGTGGTTTGCCCACGATTGCGGTTTATGACTTGGATATTCAGCAAAGAGAAAATGATTTGGTAGCAGGAACTTTTGGTCGTGGATTTTATGTTCTAGATAATTACGCTCCTTTAAGAACACTTGGAAGTGAAATATTGGATAAAAGGGCGCATTTATTTGACATCAAAGATGCCTTATTGTATGTACCAGCAACTCCATTGGGAAGTCGTGGAACGGGCTCGCAGGGGCATAGCTTATGGTCGGCAAAGAATCCTTCTTATGGAGCGAGTTTTAACCTGTACCTGAAAGATGTTGGACAATCTTTAAAATCCAAGCGTCAAAAGAAAGAAAAGGAGCTTGAAAAAGAAGGAGAAGATGTATTTTATCCTTCTTTTGAAGAGATAAGAGCAGAAGACTTAGAGGAAAAAGCACAGCTTGTATGGCAAATATTTGATGCTGCTGGAAATGAAATCAGACGTATGACTTCATCACCATCAAAAGGCATAGTCAAGCAAACATGGGATTTAAGGACAAATAACACCAATCCAATAGGTTCTCGAGGGAGTGGCTTTTTAGTTACACCCGGTGAATATTCGGTAAGTGTGATTCATGTTAAAGATGGGAAATCAGAGGTGCTCATTGACAAGAAAAAGTTCAATGTTAAAGGCTTGAATAATCAGACATTAATCGCAAAAAATCCTGAAGCACTGAAAGCATTTAGAGCTGAGCTGGCAGAACTGAATAGACAGGTAAGTGGAACTGAAAAAGTAATGCAAGAAACAAAGGAGAAGATTGATATCATCGAAAAGGCCTTATTGGGTTATCCGAATGCGGATTTGGATTTAATGGAAACCATAAGAAGTATGAAAGTCACTTATAAGGACCTTGAAGTGAAAATGTGGGGTGATGATGCCAGGTCCTCCAGAGATTTTGAAACTGTACCAAGTATTTCAAGTAGATTGGGTATGGTCGGGTATCAATTATATCAAAATACAACTGGAGTTACCAATACCCATCGTGCAAATAAAAATATTGCAGAAAAACAGTACAAAGAACTTAAAACTAAATTGAATCAAATTCTTTCATACTTAGATGCTGTGGAGAAAAAACTAGAGGGTATTATTCCATATACAAAATCAAAGGGAGAAGACTGGAAAAAAGACTAATTTTCAGTCGTTTCTAGTTTTTTAATTTCTTCTAATATTTCATTGGCTTCAGCTGTCAATCGATCACTTTCGGTTCTATTGCTGGTTGACATTTTATAGGCTTGCTCTAATTTTTTTTTGTATTGGTCGTTGAGCTTTTCTTTTTTAGTTTTTCTCGTGAAGAATCCCATATTCTTTTTTAATTGAAACACTTGTTTTCAAGAATATGTTCAAATAAAAAAGGAACCCCAATGAAGTGATTCCTTTTGTACGGTAGGTTATTAGTAAAATTTTTTATTCGTCTCCGAATCTTTCGATTACAGGTTGGGTTACACCAGTGTTTGAGAATCCTCCATCGTGAAATAGGTTTTGCATCGTGACGTATTTGGTTAAATCTGAGAACATGCTGATACAATAATCTGCACAGGCCATTGCAGAGGCATTACCCAATGGTGACATTTGTTCTGAGAAATTGATAAATTCATTAAATCCTTTAATTCCTTGACCAGCAGTGGTAACTGTTGGAGATTGAGAAATGGTATTCACACGTACCTTCTTTTTAATTCCGTAGTGATATCCAAAAGAACGTGCAATTGACTCCAATAATGATTTTGCATCAGCCAT
The DNA here is from genome assembly GCA_011522905.1 of Crocinitomicaceae bacterium. GTDB lineage: Bacteria > Bacteroidota > Bacteroidia > Flavobacteriales_D > Crocinitomicaceae > UBA952. The sequence goes on from WTIB01000314.1 coordinate 21,237, forward strand.
ATCATTGTAATCTGGAAATATTCTTTGCGCCGCAATATATGAAAGAGCTAGAACTGAACCCCATTCATTCATGGCATCGTGCTTGTATAAAGTAGCCAGCGTTTTATGAAGTGAAGTGGCTGAAACGTCCATAGTCTGACTATAAAAACGATAGTCGTTTTCAGTGTAATGTTTCTTTTTTCTGACATTTGGAGACATACCAATAGAATGCAGAACAAAATCAATCTTACCTCCTAATATTTCCATAGATTGAGTAACCAAGTGATCAAGCTCCTCAACGTTAGTTGCATCTGCAGGAATAATTTGACTTCCTGTTTCTTCAGCAAGTTGGTTGATTTCTCCCATTCGCATTGCAATTGGTGCATTCGTTAATACAAATGTTGCTCCCTCTTCATGAGCCCTTTGTGCGACTTTCCAGGCAATTGACTGGTTGTTTAATGCGCCAAAGATGATTCCTCTTTTTCCTTTCAATAAATTGTTAGCCATCGTAATATTTTGGACAAAATTAATAAAACTTGTTCGTCTAAACCTTAATTATGTGAATTACATGAACAAGCCATTGTGAATTGCTAAAATCAGCTAAAGTCAACGATTATTGTATCTTTTTTAGATACTTCGCATCAATATAGAATGTCCCAAACGGAATTAGTGACGCGATGAAGAATATTATGCCCTCAGACCATGACCATGTATTTCGTATGGTTAATACCAATAGCCAAAAACAATACAAAATAAATACAAGTCCATGTATCATTCCCACAACATAATTCGGCTCCAATATTTCAAAAATATATTTTAATGGCATCGTAATTCCAAAGCAAATGTAAGATACGCCTTCAATTAAGGCGATGATTCTAAATTGCTTAACACTGAATGTATTTATCATTTAAACTGGTTTTCTATCTTCTGTAAATCTCTCATCTGATCACGAAATTTAGCAGCTTCAATAAAATCTAAATCTTTTGCTGCTTTTTCCATGAGCTTTCGAATACGTTTTATCTCTTTCTCAAGTTCTTTTTGGTTCTTGAAATTATTGGCAATTGGTGCTTGGGCTTTCGCCTCCATTCTTTCTGCTTTTTGCGCTGATGACTCGCCATCAGCAACTTTAGTGGATTCTAGTATGACATCTTTTGATTTTTGAAGTGCTGTTGGTTCTATGCCATGCTTTTCATTATATGCCATTTGCAATTTTCTTCTCCGTTCTGTTTCATCTATGGTACGTTTCATGGATTTTGTAATTTGATCCGCAAACATGATTACATATCCGTTAACATTTCGGGCTGCACGTCCAACAGTTTGAACCAATGATCTTTCGTTTCTCAAGAATCCTTCTTTATCAGCATCAATAATAGCTACAAAGGAAACCTCCGGTAAGTCAAGTCCTTCTCTAAGTAGATTTACCCCAATTAATACATCGAACTGTCCAAGGCGTAATTGTCTCAAAATTTCAACCCGTTCGATGGTATCAATTTCACTGTGTATATATCGACAAAGAATTCCCATCTTATCTAGATATTTCTGAAGTTCTTCAGCCATCCTTTTTGTCAATGTAGTTACGAGTGTCCGTTCCTTTTTTTGAATTCGGTTTTGAATTTCTGTAATTAAGGCATCTATTTGGTTTAAGCTTGGTTTTACTTCGATTACTGGATCCAATAACCCTGTTGGGCGTATTAATTGTTCAACAAGAATTCCTTCAGATTTTTCTATTTCGTAATCTGCTGGTGTTGCTGAAACATAAATGCATTGGCGAAACATGGCTTCGAATTCTTCAAATTTTAAGGGCCGATTGTCAATCGCTGCTTGCAGTCTAAAGCCGTAATCCACCAAATTGGTTTTTCTTGCGCGATCACCACCGTACATGCCTTTCACTTGAGGTAATGTTACATGGCTTTCATCAATCACCATAAGAAAATCACTTGGGAAATAATCAAGTAAGCAGAATGGCCTTTGACCTGGAGATCGTCTGTCAAAATATCTCGAATAATTCTCAATTCCTGAGCAATAACCGAGCTCTTTGATCATTTCGAGATCATATTCAACCCTGTCTTTCAGTCGTTGCGCCTCTTCTGCTTTGCCTTCCTTTTGAAACGACTCCACTTGAAGCAATAAATCATCTTGGATTTCAACAATAGCTTGATGCGTGTTTTCTGGACTAGAAACAAATAAATTGGCAGGGTAAATTAAAATTTCTTCTAAATTTTCAATGGTCTTAGCCGATTCAGGATCAATCGTGGAAATATCTTCTATTTCATCACCCCAAAATTCGAATCGGATGGCATAATCCGTGTAAGCCAGGTACAAATCAATTGTATCTCCCCTTACTCTAAAATTTCCTCTTTCAAAAAGATCATCAGATCTTGAATAGAGATTTTCAACAAATTTGAGGAGCAATTTATTACGTGAAATGGTTTGACCTTTTTTCAAATTAATAATACTCTTTTTGAATTCAGTTGGGTTGCCTATTCCGTAAATACAGGATACTGAGGCTACAATAATTACATCACGTCTTCCCGATAATAGGGCAGATGTTGCAGACAACCTTAGTTTTTCAATTTCATCATTAATCTGAAGGTCCTTTTCAATGTATGTATTGGTTACGGGAAGATAGGCTTCTGGCTGATAATAGTCATAATAGGATACAAAATATTCAACTTTATTTTTTGGAAAGAACTGTTTAAACTCACCATAAAGCTGAGCAGCAAGTGTTTTATTGTGAGAAAGAATAAGTGTAGGTTTATTGACTTTTTTAATGACGTTGGCAATCGTAAACGTTTTACCACTTCCGGTTACACCAAGGAGCGTTTGTTGGTTTATGCCGGACTCTATACCGTCGATTAACTGTGAAATGGCTTCAGGTTGATCTCCTGTTGGTTGATAATCAGAAACGAGTTTGAATTCCATGTAATGTAAAAATAAATAAACAACGGAATGTTTTGTTCAAAAAAAAACGCCCTGAGGCGTTTTTCTTAATTTTTACAAACCAATATCTTCTTTCTCTTTAGTTTTTTAACTTCAAATGCCTTGCTGTAACTCAAGATAAAGTTTATTGAGGCTGAACTGGGTAAAGATTGGGTGTGAATTGGTTTACTTTCAGCAGAGTATTTATGCATCATACGCAATATGTTTTTTTATTAAAACGAACGATTCTTGAATTTATTTTAACCCTTCCTTTTTTAATTTTTTACATTTGCAAAATCAAAACAATTTTGAAATGAGTCATAACATAAAACCGGGAGTAGCTACGGGTTCAGAAGTTCAAGAAATATTTCGTTATGCGAAAGAAAAGAACTTCGCTTTGCCTGCTGTAAACGTGTCTTCAACCAGCACAGTGAACGCGGTAATGGAAACTGCTGCCAAGCTAAATGCACCAGTAATTATACAATTTTCAATAGGTGGTTCACAGTTTTTCGCAGGAAAATCTTTAGACAATTCTGATCACCAAGCTGCGATTTTAGGAGCTTCATCAGGGGCTCGTCACGTACACCGATTAGCCGAGGCTTATGGAGCCACTGTAATTCTTCATACTGACCATTGTCATAAGGCAAAATTGCCATGGATAGACGGTCTTTTGGATGAAGGGGAAAAATATTTCAGTTATTATGGAGTGCCCTTGTACAGCTCTCATATGATTGATTTATCGGAAGAGCCAATTCATGAGAATATTGAGTTGTGCAAAGTGTATCTCGAACGCATGAGCAAAATAGGAATGACCCTCGAAATTGAATTGGGCATAACTGGTGGAGAAGAGGACGGTGTTGATAATACTGATGTGGATTCTTCCAAACTTTACACACAACCAGAAGAGGTAGCCTATGCTTATGAAGAACTAATGAAAATATCGCCAAACTTCACAATTGCTGCTGCATTCGGAAATGTTCATGGTGTCTATAAACCTGGTAATGTCAAGTTGACTCCAAAAATCCTCAAAAATTCTCAAGAATATATTCGTGAAAAATTTCAAACGGGATACAATCCAATAGACTTTGTATTTCATGGAGGCTCAGGATCCTCTCTTGAAGAAATCCGTGAAGCGATTGGTTATGGCGTCATTAAAATGAATATTGATACAGATTTGCAGTATGCTTTCACTGAGGGATCAAGGGATTATATACTAAATAAACAAGAATACCTGAAGAGCCAAATAGGTAATCCCGAAGGAGAAGATTTACCCAATAAAAAATACTACGACCCTCGAAAATGGTTGCGCGCAGGGGAAATTACATTCGTTCATCGATTAGAGAAATGTTTTTCGGATTTAAATAATCTTCACACCTTATAAATCTTTATTAATTTTAAGCAAAGAAATAAAATGAGGGGTTAGAGAAGCACATAGAGAAAGAAAACGGA
>WTIB01000018.1:0-3085 GCA_011522905.1 Crocinitomicaceae bacterium
AATCACTACCTTTGAAGTATGTCAAATGAAATCTATATGCAACGTTGCATCGACCTTGCTTTAAAAGGTTTAAGGGACGTTGCACCTAACCCAATGGTTGGATGTGTAATTGTTCATAAAGATGTAATAATTGGAGAAGGATTTCATGAAGAATTTGGTAAAGCTCATGCCGAAGTCAATGCAATTAACCAGGTAAAGGATAAAGAAAAACTAAAAAAATCGAAATTATATGTTTCACTCGAGCCATGTGCTCATACTGGTAAAACAAAACCCTGCGTTGATTTAATCATCAAACATGACATTCCGGAGGTAATTATTGGCATAAAAGACCCTAATCCTCAAGTGAGCGGAAAAGGAATAGAAAAACTAAAAAAAGCAGGCGTTAAGGTTACTGTGGGTGTCCTTGAAGACATATGCTTAGAAGTAAATAGAAGGTTCTTCACATTTCATCAAAAGCAAAGACCTTATGTCATATTGAAATGGGCACAAACTATTGACGGTTATTTAGATAAAGTCAGAAATGACAAAGAACAAAAAGTGAATTGGATTTCAGCCCCAGAAACTCAGACTATTGTCCATAAATGGAGAAGTGAAGAGCAAAGTATTTTGGTGGGTAGAAATACCATAATTAATGATAACCCTTCTCTTACTGTTCGAGAATACGGCGGAAAAAACCCAACTCGAATCGTCATTGATAGCCAACTTCAAATCAGCGGTTCATTAAAAATCTATTCTGAAGAGGCTCCGACACTTGTCTTTAATCGATTAAAAAATGAAAAATCCAACAATATTGAATACATTAAAATCGATGAAACAAGTACAAAAAATATTTTGGATGAATTGTATAGGCGTCAGATTCAAAGTGTTTTTGTTGAGGGAGGAAGTCGAACAATTCAATACTTTATAATAGATAATGCATGGGATGAGGCCAGGGTGATTGTTGGAAATAAAAAATTTCATGAAGGGTATAAAGCACCTGTCCTAAACAGAATACCGGTCAATAGTTTACCCTTCGGAAAGGACATGATTCACTTTTTTAAAAGAAGATGATTGCATTAGCAGGAACCATTATCTCTTCGACATTAATCTTTGTAATTTTTAGGCTTTTTGAAAAATATAAGATTGATACCTTCCAAGCAATTGTATTCAATTATTTCACTGCATTTATTTGTGGAGTCGTGCTCTATTCCCCACGAATTATCATTGGAAGTTTGGAAGGATCTGAATTGGCTTCCATACACATTACTGGTCTCCATATTATTCATATCATTATTTTTTGTTATGGGTAAAAGCGCTCAAAAAAATGGTGTTGCCATGACCTCGATTTCGGTTAAAATGAGTCTTGCCGTTTCAATGATTGGAATGATTCTTATTTACAATGAAACCATAACATTATTTAAAATCATTGGTATTTTACTTGCACTTTCAGGTGTGCTTTTAATCTCATTTGAAAAAAATAAATCCGGGACCTCCACAAATTCTCTAAAAATGTTGCTCATCTTGTTTATTGGTAGTGGCATCCTAGATCTCGCATTAAATTATACTCAGCAGCATGTTTTAATTCATTTAACGCCTGCTTTATTTTCTTCTTTTGGATTTGGTTTAGCAGGTGTTACGGGGACACTTATTCTTATTTACCAAGCCTACTTTAAGTCAGTTTCTATCAAATTCAAAAATATTGTTGCTGGAATAATTCTAGGAATACCAAACTACTTTTCTATTTTTCTTTTACTAAAATCATATGAGGTCATTGACTATACAAATTCCAGTATTTTAGCGATTGTAAATGTTTCCGTAGTTGTGTTTTCAGCGGTTTTTGGGTTTGTTATATTTAGAGAAATATTTACCATCAAAAAAGGAATCGGTTTAATTGCATCATTATTGGCTATCCTGTTTCTCTATTTAGCCTCTTAATCGTTATTTTTAGGTATGAAAACTTATATATTTCTTTGTCTACTATTTATTCAGCCTATGATCCAGGCCCAGACTTCCCTTTCTCTGGCAGTGCTTAAATATAATGGTGGTGGAGATTATTATGCCAATCCAACTGCCCTACCTAACCTAATTACATATTGTAACAATACCTTGGGCACAAAAATCAGTGAAGATGTTCCTTATGTTGAGGCAGGAAGCAAAGATCTTTTCCTGTATCCGTTCATCCACATGACTGGACATGGAAATGTAGTTTTTTCAAAAGAGGAAGCTGAAAATATCCGAATGTATCTAGAGGCAGGTGGCTTTTTGCATATTGATGACAATTATGGAATGGATCAATTCATACGAATTGAGCTAAAAAAAGTATTTCCAAATCAAGAGCTAATTGAATTGCCAGGTAGTCATCCAATATTCAAGCAAAAATATTCATTCAATGGTTTACCTAAGATTCACGAACACGATGGCAAACGTGCTCAAGCCTTTGGATTATTTTCAAATGGGCGATTGGTATGTCTTTATACCTACGAGACAGATTTGAGTGACGGTTGGGAAGACCAAAGTGTTCACAATGACCCTAATAACAAAAGACAAGAAGCACTACAAATGGGGGCTAATATTATCTCTTACGCGTTTAACAATTAATGTTTATGGTCATGTCCATCATGATTGTGACCGTCGTGGTTATGATGCTCCTCAGGTACCTCAACAGCCTCTTGCACGTCAAGTAATTCAATATCAAAAACCAAATCTGAATAAGGTGGTATGGGGCCTCTACCCTTTTTACCATATGCCTGATAATAAGGAATAAAAACCTTTATTTTTCCTCCTTTACCAATTAATGAAATTCCCTCCTCAAAACCAGGAATCATACTTTGTACTTTATATTTGAAATTGAAAGGTTGATTTCGGTCACGGGAAGAATCAAATTTTTTCCCATCCTTCCTAAAAGTACCCGTATAATGCAATGAAACCGGAGCACCAGGAGTTGGCACCAATCCTTCACCTTCATTCTCGATAACAAATACCAATCCTGAATTTGATTTTTGGGCATTTGGAAAATTCTTAACAACCTCTTCAAACATAAAGCTACTGTATTCGGCATCTGACATCGCATCAATTTTTGCATACTCAGCATTTGCCTCAGCGTATT
>WTIB01000018.1:3185-7488 GCA_011522905.1 Crocinitomicaceae bacterium
CCTCAGCTTTTTGAACACCTTTATTAAAAGCATCTGAAGCATTCCATTTCTTGGCATTTTTACCTTTTCTTATAATCTTAAGCTTTTTTATTAAGTCATCTTTTTCAATAGCATCAACAACATCTTGTCCCTTAATCACTTTCCCGAATACCGTATGTTTTCCATCTAACCAAGGAGTTGCTTTGTGAGTAATAAAGAATTGACTTCCATTTGTATTAGGTCCAGAATTTGCCATAGAAAGTATTCCAGGTCCACTATGCTTCAATTCATCATTGATCTCATCTGGAAATTTGTAACCAGGATCACCAGTTCCATTTCCTAATGGACACCCTCCTTGAATCATAAAATCTGCAATCACTCGGTGAAATTTCAAGCCATTGTAATAAGGCTTGGCATAACTTATTGAGCCTTTTTCAAGAGTACCCTCAGCCAATGCGACAAAATTACCCACAGTCATCGGGGCTTTCTCATATTCAAGCTGACAATAGATTTTCCCTTTATCAGTCACAAATAAGGCATAAATTCCGTTTGTCATTTTTGGCTTTTGCGCAAACAAGGCTATTGATGAACATACAAAAGCCAGTAGTAGATATGATTTTCTCATTTAAAATATATTAGTATTAATTTATTCTGATACAATTTCCAATAGCTCGACCTCAAATACCAAAGGCATATATGGCCTGATTACGCTGCCAGGCTGGGGATTTGCGCCATAAGCCAACTCTTGAGGTATAAAGAATTTAAATTTTGAACCAACAGGCATTAACTGCACACCTTCAGTCCATCCTTTTATGACTTGATTTAGACCAAAAGTTATGGGCTCACCACGATCAACTGAGCTATCGAAAACTTCACCTTTAGGTGTGGTTCCATGATAATGTACTTTAACCTTTGAAGTCGCAGTAGGCTTTGGTCCATTTCCTTTATTCAAAATAATGTATTGAAGTCCCGAAGCAGTCACAACTACATCTTTATTCAACTTGTTATTGGACATGAATTGTTCTCCTTCAGCTTTATATTTGAGATTTTCTTTTTCAGCTTTTTCAGCCAAAATTCTATTCTTTTCTTGGAAATAGGCATTTAAAGTAGCATTTCCTGGATCATTACAAAGGGCTTGTTTTTGATATAGCCCATCACCAAGACCTTTCATAACCATTTCTTTGTTTGCCTCACTCATTTGTCTCAACACATTTTTTGCAATACTCTGACCTATAAGGTAGGATACACTATCCACTTGATTAATTAAAGGAGATTGCGCACTCATATTCAAGGAAAATAGTGCAAATAAAAAGAGACATGTTATTTTTTTCATTGTTATAGTTTAATTCCGTTTGTCACTTCCCCAAAGCATTTTGTTTCTTATCGTATCAAGGAAGTTATTGTTTTCAAATTTAATCACATTTATCATGAAATCAGCTTTTGTTATTTTGATTTCTTGACCTTGCTTTATACTGACAGATTTTCCATCAATACTCATCAGGTAAGAACGTCCCCGTCCCTCTACGCTTAACTTAATTGGCATATGGTCAGGCACCACAACTGGACGAACATTAAGGTTATGAGGAGCGATTGGTGTAATAATATGAACCTGACACCCGGGAGTAATTATCGGGCCACCACAGCTGAGGTTATAGGCCGTAGAACCAGTTGGTGTCGACACAATCAATCCGTCAGACCAATAGCTATTTAAGAAATTATCATCTAAGGAAGCATTTACCGCAACCATTGATGCAGTGTCTTTTTTATGAATAGCCAACTCATTCATAGCCAAATAATCTCCGTCTTTTGAATCTTCAACTTCTACTCGGAGTAAAGACCTTTTTTGAAAGATATAATTCTTATGTTTTATTTCATTCAAGGCTTCCACAATTTGATCTTTTGACACATTGGCCAAGAAGCCTAAACGACCGGTATTTATTCCCATAATTGGAACACCAGAGTCTTTAATATAACTTACAGACTTTAAAAATGTACCATCCCCACCAATGCTTATCACCAAACCGACGTTATTTTTAAGGTCAACATGAGAATTAAAGGTGGTATAGTTATAATTCAAAGTTCCTTTTTGCAGGATGGAATCAGCTAAATCCTCTTCAAGTACCAAACTCCAGCCAAACGAATGAATTTGTTCAAAGACATCGTAAAAACATTGAAGATTTGGTTTAGAGACTTTTCTACCGTAAATAGCAACTCTCATCATTATAAATTCAAATAGTTCATAAGCACATCATAGCGCCATTGAAGATCTTCAGTTCCAGCACCATTTTGAAAAGATGCTTTTACTACATAATCATACCTCTCAAAGGTACGAATGATACTTGTTAAATCCTCTTGATTTATTTTTAACGTGATATCTAGCTTGGTCGAAGAAGCATCAGAAAGAATAGTTGAGCTCAAAATTTTAGCATCATTACTTTCAACAATTTGACCAATTTGAGCCATGGAATAGTCAAATTCATTTACTTCCAAAACCAATATACCCCCCTTCTCTTTCATACTTGAGGTATTTGCAATAGAGGTCATGAGTTCAAAGACACTGGTACATCCCAAATATTGTTCATGCTCATCCAAAATGGGTATGACACTTATTTTGAATTCAGATATTTTGGATAATATTTCAAAAAGATGTGCATTTGAAAAAACAAATGGTCTGGGTAAATGCTGGAACAACACATCCAAGTTTTCTGAGACATTCATTTTATCTAAAATATGTGTTTCAGAAACGAGACCCACAAAGTTACCATTCTTCAATACTGGTAGATGAGAAACCTTAAATTCATCCATCCAAATAAGTGCTTTTTCTCCAGTATCCGTATGTACTAAAGGAGGAATGTCATATGTTATTAAATCAATTGCAATCATAAAGCTTCCAAAGTAGTAAAATCATTTCAGAGTTTGTAATTTTACCACCAAAATCTGTACCATGATTAACCTTAGTGTAAATATCAATAAAATTGCAACTCTAAGAAACGCTAGAGGTGGTAATTTACCCGATGTCACAAAATTTGCCATTGATTGTCAAAAATATGGTGCAGATGGCATTACAGTTCATCCAAGACCAGATGAAAGACACATTACATTACAAGATGTTTACAGTATTTCAGAACAGATTACAACAGAATTCAACATTGAAGGATATCCTGATGAGCGCTATATGAATATTATTAAAGATGTTCGGCCACATCAAGCTACGCTGGTTCCAGATCCACCTCATATTTTAACTTCAAATAATGGATGGGACGTAAATGGTGAAATGGACAAGTTAAAGCGAATCATCGGAAAACTTCATGACTTTGGTGTTCGTGTTTCTATATTCGTAAACCCTGATGAAAAAAGCATTATTGATGCCGTTGAGACGGGTACAGACCGAATAGAATTGTACACTGGTCCTTTCGCCAACGATTTCCTTAAAAGTCCTATGAATGCTGTCCAGGAGTATACTCGTGCGGCAAATATTGCGAGTGACGCCGGATTATCGATTAATGCCGGACACGATTTGAATTTGGAGAACTTAAAGTTTTTCCGTGACCACGTTAAACCCTTAGCAGAAGTTTCAATAGGTCATGCACTTATTTCTGATGCCCTTTACATGGGAATAGAAAACACCATTGTTAAGTATAAGAACTGCCTGGATTAATCATTTTTTGGAAGATGAACTGTCCTTTGAGGGAAAGGAATACGAATATCATTTGCTCTAAACAATCGGTCTATCTCAAATCGTATTTCTGACTTATAGGTTTTTATATCCCAATGCTGATCTGCCCAAAAAATAAGTTCAAGCTCTAATCCATTATCACCAAAGTTAGATAAACGAACTAAAACTTGTTGTGTTCTTTTCACTTTTGGATGAGAAAGTGCTGCTGTTTCAAGAAGCTTTTTTACCAGATCCGTATCTGTGCCATATGCCACACTTACTTTAATTGTAAATCGGGTAAGTCTTGAACTGTGACTCCAATTTTCAACCTGATCCCTAGTTAAAATTGAATTTGGAATAACTAGAACATTACCCTCCCATGTTTGAATTTGAGTGGTTCGAATATTGATTTTTTTGATTTTAGCAACCAAATTCTCATGATCTTCAGTAGAAGAAATTCTTATGATGTCTCCAACCTTTAAATTTCCTTCAAGTAGTAAAATAAATCCTGCTATTAAGTCCTTAAATGCATCCTGTAAACCAAGACCAATACCAACCAATACAGCAGCTGAACCAAATAATAAATTCGTTAAGGGAATATCTAATGCTGTAAAGAAAAATAGAATGGAAGATGCAAAAATTACGGGTTTATGAAGCTGGGTATATATA
>WTIB01000149.1 GCA_011522905.1 Crocinitomicaceae bacterium
TCCTTAACAGCGGCTTGTTCACCAAAATATTTATAAACGTTTTTTACCTCAATTGACATAGCTAAAGCGAAATTAAAAAAATATATTAATCATTCTTCTTGGAAGGTAATTGAATAGAATACAAAGCGGCAAAGAAACTAAATAATGTGATTCCTGTTTGGGTTTCAAGCGTATCCTCAAAGAAGAAGGTCACTAACATTAGAATCATAAATATAAACCCTAATAGTTGCTTGTGCTGTATTTGTAATTTCAAATGATAAAAAACAATAAACACAAATAATAACAAACCAATAACACCAAAAGTAATAAGACTTGTTAGGTAAGTATTGTGTGCTCTAATTTGATTTTTTGGAATCAATTGTGAATGGTTATCCCTATATTTTCTCTTATAAGCATCATCTAAATCCCCGGTTCCAACGCCTAAAAAGGGATAATCTTTATAAATTTCTATTCCCGTTTTCCATGCCTCAAGCCGTTGCAACAATGAATGTCCATTAGGATTAGTTGAATGATTGATTTGATACCTCAATCCTTCCAACCTACCCCAAAATCCAATTTTCATTTCTGAAACATCAGCCATCCCGTTTTCTACCGCCTTTATTTCCTCATCCGTTAATGACTGAATGCCCTTAGCGTCCTTCGTTAAATTTTTGGATTCTAAAAATCTGGCTAGCGTGTATTTCAATTCCTGATCTCTTTTGTCTTTTCCTTCAAAGGAGAAATTTGACTTTTTTTCCCATTCTGTTTTCATACTTATAAAATTCGCCTTAGAGTTGTCATTAACTTCGGGCTCTGAAAACAATAAACTGAATGAAAATCCAAGACCAATACCAAAGGTAATTATTAGAAAAAATAACGATTTAATCTTTCTATCAACAATTAGCTTGTACAATATGTAAGCAATCAGTATGGTAAACAACGATATGAGACCTGTCAAAACTTGACTTAAATACGTATATAAAAGTAACCATACGATAGCTGGTATAATTAAATAAAGCCCTTTTCTTGAGTCATTAATCTCCATTAAAACCGGTATGCCAAATGATATCATTATGGCATATCGTATATGAGAATTAAATAAAGACATATCACGTATGTCTGTAAAAACAAAATAATCCTCAAAATGAAAATAGGCAAAAGCATTAATCAGGCTTGTGATTATTAATGCAGCAACAAAACAGAATAATATAATCTTATAGTTCGTCCTTAATTGAATTGGTTTTGAAATGATAATAATGGGAACTGCCAACAAGGACAACTTTCTCCTCAAATCATTTAAACCATATTCCCAATTATCACTCCATACCATGGCAAGGACATGGAGTAGAAAAAACAAAAGCACAAGTACAAAAAATTTATTTTGTTTTAAATTTTGAAAATATTGCTTGAAATCTCCTTCTGCAATTAAATTCAGTAAGCCTAACAAAATTGACATTGACATCAAAAATTTACTACATACAATCCCCACCGCAAAAAGACAAAGCACAAACATGTGTGCATAATGGTGAAATAGTATTGGCTTTTTAATTTTCAATGTTTATAGGCTATGGATTTAATATTTTTTCATATTCATTTTGACTGACTAAGATTCGTACAGACTCTTTTATTAAATCACTAAATGAAAATGAATGTTCTGTTTTCCCCTTTTGAAAATAAAATCTTGCAACGATTTCATTCTCCAATAACGGTACGATTTCCATTTTATAACGCATCAAATCCCTCGATAGATCTGCTGTTATCTCTAATTCTATCTTTCGTAACTCATCATTAACTTCTTGATAGGTGCTATCCTGTTTAATCAAATCTTTCAGTTCTGACAACTTCTTTTCGGCCATTGTAGTATATTGAAAATCACTTAAAGAATTAACATAAGAGATAAAATCTTGATAATTCTCTTCTCCAAAAGTATACAACGAAGGACTTTCAATTGAATCAATTGTTCGAACATATTGATTCACATATTCGAATAGAACATCATTTAAAACTAAGGTTTTGGTAAGCTCACTATATTTCTTGTTAGCAACTTCAACATCAGGAACAATACCTCTTCCATCTATGACATCTCTTCCGTTTTTTGTTTTATATGTTTTGATGAGTGAATCTGATATTTCTACAGGGGCATTATCCATATTTCTATCATAATATTCAAGTCGTTGAACACATCTTCCAGAAGGTGTATAATATTTTGAAATGGTCACTTTTAGCTTCGAGCCATATTTCAAATCATAAGTTCTCTGAACAAGACCTTTACCGAAACTCTGTGTACCCAATACTACCGCCCTATCCAAATCTTGCAAGCTGCCAGCAACTATTTCGCTTGCTGAAGCACTATTTTCATTAATGAGAACAACCAATGGTATGTCTGGAAATAAAGGAACGTCTCTTGTTTTGAATTCTCTGTTTTCTTTTTCTATTCTCCCTTTGGTATATACCACAAGTTCTCCCTTTGGGATGAATAAATTGACGATTTTGACGGCTTCAAATAAAAGCCCACCACCATTATTTCTAAGATCTAATATGGCGTATTTCATTCCATCCGCTTTAAGCTTTTGAAATTCAGATTGAACACTTTGAAATGCCGTTTGCGTAAAGCTCGATAGTTTCACATATCCAACGTCACCCTTAAGCATTCCAGAATATGGCACATCTGCAATCTTAATCTGCTCTCTTATGACATTAAAAACCAAAGTTTCATCACCACGTTGAACTTTGATATTTATGCTAGAACCCTTTGGTCCTTTAAGTGCAGTTGAAACCTCTTCAACCGTTTTTCCTTTCATTGTATTACCCTCGATGGATAAAATTTTGTCCCCTGCCTTTAACCCACTTTTGTGAGCTGGTTTGTTTAGATATGGTTCAACAACATGTACCCATCCCTTAACATCTCTTATTAACGCTCCGATTCCTCCATATTCTCCTGCAGACATTAATCGGTAGTCCTCCATATTGGATTCATGATAAAATACAGTATATGGATCGAGTTCTTTAAGCATGGCATCAATCGCCACCTTAGAAATCTTCCCAGTTTGAGGCTCGTCAACAAAATACAACTCCAAATACTCATGAATTTGATCAATTAATTCAATGTTTTTTAGAATTTCAAATTCTCTTGATTGACCATTAACAGCAGATGGATGAATGAATAGAATAAAAAAGATTATTGTAGAACTGAATTTTATCATTTCAATCTTCGGTTTTTTGTAATAATACAATAAGCTGTTTTTCAATTTCTCCATATGTTAATTTGTTACTTGTATTATAAACAATTGCATACATCACAGCCTTTTTCAAAGGTACACCTTTATGAATTAAAAGTACTTTGTTTTTTCGGAGGACTTCTCTAATACATCTTTTAATATAATTCCGTTGAACCGCCTTTTTTATTCTGCGTTTTGGAACAGAAATTAAGACTTGAAAAGGAGCGTCAATGAGCGGTATTTCTCTATATAAAATTGTAAAAACAGAATTCTTTACACGTTTCCCTTTTGAGAATAATGTGTCTATCTCTGTTTGTTTGGATAGAACAAGCGATTTATCAAATGTGTAATCCATTTAAACCTTTTATCAGCTTATTTCTTCATAATCATCGAAATCAGAATCTTTTCTCTGATTTTTAGTAAATAAAGATTCAGAAATATACTGAAAAGAATTAACGGTTTTAAATAATATACCCATTAGAAAAAAGAACCCTATTACCTTAAAAATAAAACCAATAATTGCCGTTGATTCGATATCAAGAATACTTTCCTTAAACCAAAACGCAACAACATTATTTGCGATGTCTGGTCTAAATATAAATCCTATAAAGACTAGGAGCGATAAGATGATTATAATTATTTCATATTTAGAATTGAACTTACTTGTTGATGTTGCTAACCCCATTCGAGACAACATTAATACATTGTTCTGACTTTTTTGAAATTTACCAATGAAATACAAGGCCAAAATGAAAATAATCGGGTACAGATTAGCTAATGCTATGCTACCACTATTCATATCTATGGAAAAAAGAAAAATTACATTAACGAGAAAAACATATTGAATCCCTTTGAAAAAATAAGTCTCAACAAGACTTCTTGGCTTGCCTCCATTAAGCAGCATAAATCCCAGATCTACGAAAAACCAAATAAAGCCATAAATCGCAAAAAAAACACCTAATTGAAATGTAAGTTCTAGAATTTCCATTTTACCTATATTAAATAATCAACCAATAAAACAATCGATTATAAACCAAAGGTAATACATTACAGTGCCCAGACTGTGTAGTTGACTTGAAATTAACAAGATTTATATTTACTTCAGAACCTTGATTACTGTTCTTCTATTCTTAGTGAACTGATCTTCCGTGCATTTTTCACAAATGATGTCTGGTTCATCTTCACCTTTATAATCACCCGTAATCAAATCCCTATTGAATCCTTTTGAAACAAGGTAATCAATAGTTCTATTCATTCTTTTCTTGGATAACCATATGTTATAAGATCTTGTATCCCTTCTGTCGCAATGGGAAACAACCTCTAATTTTATACCCTCTTTCGAATCAAATTCTGCAATAAAATCATTCAATGTAGACGTGTTTTCGGCATTGTGAAAACTAGAATTTAGGTCAAAATAAATAATGGTTTCAATTGTTGGAATTTCTACAACTGGTATGATTTCTTCTGGTTCATTAATGGGGACTTCAACTTCCACAACTTGATTTACAGCATCGGTTACAACAACTGTATAAATACCTTTAACTAAATCCTGTGGATCTTCTATTTCACTTCCATTTGACCATTTATATGCATAAGGAGGTACTCCACCAGATGGAGTTAAATCAATTTTACCATCTGAACCTTGAAATACAGTAACATCTGTACCCACGGCAGATGCATACAAAGGAGGAATTGGTTTAAACGAAGAGTAGTAAATATCGCTCATTTGAGCATCTCTATTGCTTGACCAATAAAAGAAGTGATCAAAAATGGTAAAATAGGCATCGAACTTTGGTGAATTAATTACTTCTCCTAAGTTCACTGGAGCAGACCAAGAATCCCATCCTTCTCCATTTCGTAATGCATAAAAAATATCCGCATCACCATAACCTCCAAATCCGTTTGAGGCAAAATAAAGCGTGTCGTCATTATCGGATAAAAATGGAGAAATTTCAAATCCAGATGAATTGATATTTGGCCCCATAGATACCGGAGCTGTCCACTTATCATCAATCAATTGAGAAAAATATAAATCCTCTTTACCCTTAGATTCAGGACCTTCATAAGATATTATAATGGTATTCTCTTCTCTATTGATATGAAAACCATAAAAATTACCATCAATATCTAAATCAGGGATTTTTAAGTCGTGAGGAGAGCCCCAGCCATTCCCTTTTCTATCGGCATATGCAATTCCTTTTTTTAAATCTTTTTTACCATGGTATGCTCCAAGTAAATATACGCGTGATTCATCCGAATTAAAACCTACGATACAATTGTTAAACTTATTGTTTAGAGCATGCAACTCACCTCCTTTACTATAGTTTTTATCTTCGATTTTTTCACTTTGCCAAATATCCTGATCGGTATAACCTCCGATGGAGCTAGAATCAAATGACCTAGAAAAGTAAAGTGTTGATGTTTCTTTTGAAAAAATTGGGAAATTTTCTTCGTACGCAGTATTTACCTCACCTCCCAACCTGTGAGGAATTTCAATGTCCGTGAATTGTGAAAACGATATACTACTAACAGATATACCAAATAAAACAAATAGATATTTTTTCATGTCTCAATAATTATCTTCCTAACATTAAACCAAGAGTTAACTCATGACCTCCCGAGCTATAATTATTAAACCTCGAAATGGAAAAATCATAAGAATAACCCACTTTAAATCTTTGACTAATATTCATCCCTACCATCGCAATCAATGCATCGGTATGTCTGTATCCTAATGTCATCCAAAGCCATTCTTTATATTCCATTTGCAGATTAAAATCTATTGAAACTGGGGCTGGAGACATATATTTCACTAAAAATCCTGGTGTCAATGTAAACTTATCGCTTACTGGAATTTTATAACCTCCTAATACTGAATAATGCATTTGGGGATCAAAATTGGCAGTTCCTTGACCAAACTCAACCATATCTCTTGTGAGTTGCTCTGCTGCAACACCAAAAAAGAAATTATTGGAATATAAATACAATCCAGCACTCACGTCCATAATGTATTTATTGGACTGATTTTGAACAAAAGCATCATAGGTTGGATCATTATATTGATTTTGTTCAGGCGCCATAATGTTTAACACCTGAGCTTGGCTAGCTAAAAAAGAATTATTTGAAAGTCCTGCTTTAACTCCAAAAGATAAATTGACTTTCTTGGTCATTGGTACGTGAATGGCATAAGTTCCTGAAAACGCAAACTTTCTGAACGCTCCATATTGATCGGCCAACATCTGACCTCCAAAGGTATGTTTTAATTTACCTGTCTTTATTTCTGGATTTTGAACAGGTCCTCCACTAGTCCTAATACCTGGATTGTAATATTTGGGCTTAAATCTTACAGGAACAGAAAAAGCAAGGTAAGATGTCCTCGGAGAATCATCTACTCCTAACCATTGCCATCTACCAGACATGGTGATGTCTACAAAATCATAAACTCCAGCAGCAGCAGGGTTTATCATAAACTGATTTCGCTGAAATTGCGAATATTGCGGAACCTGTTGCGCATTTATGGCTCCACAAATCATCAATGTGATAATAAAAATAGATTTTTTCATAGTTTAATTTTTAAGAATACTTACTATTCCGTTTGTGTTTTGAGTATAGTTGTCGTTAAATTCAATTATGTAGTAGTAGGATCCTACAGGCAATGCTTTATCCTTATAGGTCCCATTCCATGGATTCGTGTTGTAGGCTCCTTGTATGGATTCAAATAGCTTATTGCCCCATCTGTTGTATATACTAACCACATTATTCGGATAAATTTCATCGATGTTACCAAGTTCCCATGTATCATTGACCATATCATTATCCGGAGTAAAGGCCGTGGGAATGATAATTTCACAAGTTTCAAAGGTGATCGTAATTTCAGCTGGTAAACCTTCACAACCATTTTCAGTGGCTGTTACATAATAAGAGGTTGAACCCAAAACAATGTAGGGAGATAAATTCGAAGTATTTCCAATCTCTAATTCCAAGGAATTATCTTCATACCAAGTATAGAAGCCAGAAGACCCGGAGGCTTCCATATCTATGGGTATTGCATTTTCACAATACGTAGAATCACCCGTTAAATAAGGCATATCGGGAATTGAATTTATAGTTATAGTCTGTGTGGCGTCCAAAGAAACACCACAATCATTATCATTTAGCGCCGTTAAGATATAAACTCCTGATGTATTTCCCAAGTTAATACTCGAATTACTTGAAGAAATAGTTGTTGGATTACCATTGAGGGTATAGTCTAAGGTATAATCAGGTGC
>WTIB01000247.1 GCA_011522905.1 Crocinitomicaceae bacterium
CACATATGGTTGTTGAACCAGAAGGTGTAATTACTGGTGCATCCGGTATTGGATTTACAGATACTGTTGTGTATACAGTAGTTTGACATCCGGAAGCATTTGTCACAACACAGGCATATTGCGTTTGAGTTGCGGGTGTTACAGTTACACTCGAATTTGTTGATATTAATGTCGCTCCGTCATACCATTCATAGGTAGAACCACCCGTTGCTGCAATTGTAGTCGATGCTCCAGGGCAAACCGCCGAGTTTGCGGTAGCTGTCGCTGTAAATGGCGATGAGGCTCCAATGGTCACATTATAAGTAGCTTCACAATTGTCTCCAACGGTTGCGACATAAACAGTGTATGATCCAGAAGGTAAATTTTCGAATGTAGGAGAAGTATAATAGGTATTCCCATCTAAACTATAGTAGTAAGTTCCGTCTCCTCCAGTTGCCCCACTAACCGTAATTTGACCATTGTTATTTCCACAAGTAGTATTAACAACAGAAACAGAGGCGTTAATGGATGCATTTACGGTAACTGGCAAATAGATTCCGTCTGTTTTACAAGACCCATCTGCAAAAAGATAGATGGCATAATCTCCGGATGTTGGAAATGTATAATTGTTACTTGCGGTATTTGAGGTTTCTATAGTGCCCGTGAATGGGTCATCTGTTAAATACCAGAAATAATTCGTAACATTTGTGGAGCCTGAACCATTGGCTGAAATCAACCCTCCTGGACACACATTGACATCAGTCACTGTGAAGTCCGCAACTGGATCTGGACCGTTTGAAAGCATTACATCTAAGGCGATTGAGCCTGTAACTCCGAAAGTTCCAGCATCCACCCATCCGTTTCCTTCTAAATCAAACCAAAAGGCATCATTTCCACCTGCGATGGTCTGAGTCATTCCCACGAGTATGGTATCTTGTGGTGTTCCATAAAAAAGTTCGAAACCAACAAAAAAGCTACCTGTTACTGATGCAGGATTGGTAAAGTCGAATTCATTCCATGCACCTTGATTTATGTCTGCTATGTTTATGGTCTCAGTCGCTAAAATAGTTCCGGGAGCCCCAGCAACGGTTCCATTGTCATCTGCGTATACCTTTAAAACAATAGTTCCTGTTCCCGTTTCATCAGCTGCTGTAAAAATGGGCATTTCTATTCTGCGCACTTCAGAGGTTCCAGGGTTGGTGAATTTTTCTGCGTATTGATAGGCCAGCCATCCCGTGCCATCTACATCTGTATGTCCAGGTATATTACCCCAACCTCCGGCAATGGGATTATAGTAAAAGAAGCCATTGGCAGAAGCATCTGCAGGATCCCAGTTTCTCAAGGTGTCGCAAGCTGTTCCTGTGGCAGGAGCTACAACCTGAATGTATCCTATTTCAGATGCTGGTGTTGCGTCAGACCCAAATGAATTTGAAGCAGTTAAAGTAACATCATAAGTTCCTACAGAATAAAATTCCACCTGTGGGTCTTGAGAGTTTGCATTGGTGGTATTAATGTAGGCCCAATCTGTTCCTTGAGTTCCTGAAATCGTCCAGTTCCAGCCAGTTGGAACATTTGTGGATTGGTCCATGAAGCTTACACTTCCGTTTACCGGAATAATGACCGGTGAAGGTCCAGCGGGCATTGAAGTAAATGCAGAGTTTGGAGGCGTGTTGGTTGGGTCGCATCCAGGAGAAAGCAGTAATGAGCTTCTTATTCCTTGAAGTATCGAAAGCATATAGTCGGCTTGATTTTGTGTGAACATCACCGTACAATTCGAATAGTCCATGTAATTTTCATATTGTGTTTCGGTACCCGCACATGTTTGTTGATTTCCTGAGCAGGAGCCTGGAAAGTCAAAAGACGGCCCATCGGTTATTGGAGTGTCATTGAAGCCATCATCATTTCCACAGCCTCCTGAACCACCCCAGGTGTGATCTAAACCAAGATAATGTCCTACCTCATGAGTCAATACATTCTCATTATTGACACCAAGATTGTAATCCAAAACAATTCCATCGATACTCGAATTAGGTAAGAAAGTAGGATTCGGTCGATAAGCATAACCTGCTGTTCCCGAATTCGCTCCGTTCGAAATATCACAAATCCACACATTTAAATAGTTGTTGCGGTTCCAAATTTGAGATCCTCCTGTCGCAGATGATTTCATTTTGTTTTCTTCACCATTGTCTGAGTCATACCAGTCTTCAGAGGTGGTAACGCGAACAACTCCAACCTCGGAAAGTGGATTTCCTGAAGGATCTTGTGTTGCCAGGCAAAAGTTGATGTCGCAATCTGCAGGAACAAAACCAAATTGGGTCCTTGCATTCGCTGCGTTTGCATTGAGTAATTGAAAATCCTCAACCAAATCATCAAACACCTGCATGATGAGTGCGTTACTCACATTTTCAGCAGGGTTATTTGGGTTGTGAACCACATGGAATATCACTGATATTTCATTTACACCAGACGTTTTCGGTACACCATAAGTCGTGACCTGATAAGCATGTTGCTGATACCCCAAATTAAATTCATTTTGAATTCCTCGATCCAAGTAATGTTGTTGATTCAGCTCATAGGTTTTACATCTGTGGTCGCCTCCCAAATTGGATTGAGGAGCTGTGAGACCTTGAACTACATAAGGTAAATTCACATTGGATTCATACTGATGCGGATTCACATTATTTTGAATTGGAATCGCATTGGTATTGGCTACTGGGCCAAGTGCTGGTAGGTTTGTGATTTGACAAAACGCACTAAGCGAAAGCCCTAAAAAAAGGCTAGATAAAATTGTTGTTTTCATGTTTAGTTTAGAAATAAGATTTTAGTATTGTGAATTTACAACATTAAAATAATAACATGAAAATAACAGCTAATAAATCCGAAGATTATTCAATTATTTTTAGGAACCACATCCTACACAATCTATTCTTGTGTCCATAGGTTTAATTCCTTTTACCTTCATTTCAAGATTGTGGATCTTATCTCTAATATCCATATCTTCCATCATGTTTCCGGTCAGTTGTTGGTTCAATTTTTCGATTTCAGCTTTAATTTGGTCTAGGTCGTTCATATCCATTGGTTTTTAGTTCGCACTACTAACATACGGATTCAAACAGCTGATTTGAGATAAATTATTTTGAGTTATTCATAATGTTTTCAACAATCAGTCGTCAAACAAATTTGGCGGCTCATTCAGCTCAAAATAGTCATGCTTTCTTTGAACCTCGGGATGATTGCCCATATAATTTTTTCCTTTGAGTTTTTGAACTGTGTGGGCTTCGAGTTCAATATTTGTATTTGTTTTGATGAGTTTTTTTGCATCCTCAACCGTTCCATTAAGCCATTTATTTGTATCTGACTCGTTTAAAATTAAGGGCATCCTTGGACCATCCAGTTTAGGATTATTATGTATACTACTTAGCAGTTCATTTCCAGGCGTAGTGACAATAGAAAATGAGTCGATGATCTCACCTGTTGATTTATCGATCCAGCTGTCTTTTATGGCTCCGAGGAGCATTCTTTTTTTATTGGTGGACCTTATAAAATAGGGGTAGGTCTTACCATTTTTATGGTGATGCTCAAAAAAACCATCTAGAGGCAATATACATCGGTCCTTGTGACTGGCCAATTTAAATGATGGTTTGTCGAAAATCGTTTCACCTCGGGCATTAATGGTCCTATTCCATATTTGATGGGCAAATGACTGGTCTTTGGTCCAATTCGGAATCAGGCCCCAAACACAAAGCTCAATGTCAATTTGCTCCTGCTTAGAAGTCAGTAGTGCTAGTTTTGGATGAAGAAAACCACTGGCATGATAATAGTTGCCATGTTCTGCTTTGAGTTTTTCCCATTTGAATTTCAGTCGATTGATTTCTTCAGCTGGTGCACCCACACGAAGAGCTTCACGATAGATTTTTTCGGCCAGCTGGGAGGTTTCGTAACACATCGAAATACAAAGGCTTTATTGCTTTATGATTCTTTGTGCAAATTGTTTTTCGCCATCAGCAATATGAATGAGATATGTACCTGATTTTAATCCATCAAGTCTCAGACAAGTCTGTTCACCTTGAAAAATAATGTTTCCAGACTGAATGATTTTACCTTCTGTAGAAATCAATTGATATTCTGCATCTGCGCTTAACCCATTGATGAACAACTCTTCTGTGACAGGATTTGGCCCTAGCTTTATGCTCATCGTATTTTCATGGATGCCGGCATCTAATCCCAAGTATTCATCTTTGTATTTAATTTGGGTAACTGTTTCATCTACAGCTCCTAGTGTTGTTCGAATACTTAGAATAGGGGTGAGCTCATTTTTCGAAATCCACTCGTATTCTACTGAAGGCGGTACAGGTAGCTCAAACCAAATCGGAATACCTGTTCCTGTAACGTCAATTTGTACAGAATCTGTTTCTGTAATTTCATGTTTGATCCTCAAGCAGTCAAAGGTGCCATATGGAGTAGTAATGCTTCCCCACCCATCAACCACTGAACTGCGTTGTATGTATTGAATCCAGATTAAATCAAATATGGGATTCAAGTCAAAATAGGTATAGCCACGAGAATTGTAGGAATCTTCAAAATTTAGTGGAAAAACATATTTACTTTCAATGGTATCCGAAGGGATGGGAATATTTGTACCCTCGACATTAACGGAAAGCCCCACCAAATCTATTGAGTTGTCCGAATTTTTTGCAAATCGATTTACCTCACTAATTTCGACAGGTAAGAACCCGCCTGCTGCATCAAGCGGAATATCAGTAGAGGGCGTATAGTTCGTTGCCTGATAAGGCTCATCAGCAAATGCCCCAAAAGAAAAGCTAATTAATGGACCTGCGGTATTGGGGTCTTTATATTCAATCAGCTCCTGTTCTTGAGCACTTAAATCACTAAAATCCCAGCTCATATTGGCCCCAGTTGTTGAATAATCTATTTCTGGGTCAACCGCTGTACTCAAACGAACAGTATCTCCGCCATCTGCAAAATCATTTACGTCAATGCTAATTTGACCGAACGAGAGAAAAGGAATGCATAAAATAAGATGATACAGTTTCATAATGAGTGGTTTTTTTCAAATGTACGATTTATCGAATGTTTTGAAAAGTAAAAATCATCTTTCCAATGATTATAAAAATATGAAATAGTGAATTCACATACTTTAACAAAGCCCTCATATTTTACAGGTAACATCTAGATACGCGTAGGTTAGGAGTATATGAAACTCCTTACTCTCCTTCTTATTTCGACAAGCTTTTACGCTTGCACCCAGACCAGTACAACACCCAAAGTCAAAACCCCAACGGAACTCATTCTGGATCATGCCAAGTGGCAGCTTACTCAGGATGTTACTTATGACGGTAGCTATCGACAAATTGATTACCCCAATGGTGATGTTCCTTCACATATTGGCGTTTGTACGGATGTGATTATACGTTCGTACAGGGCAGCTGGAGTGGATATGCAGGTACTGATTTATGAGGATGTCAAGGACGATTTGAGCTACTATTATCCCATACACTTCAAAAGAGGAACGGCTAAAGTGGATCCAAATATTGATCATCGACGAGTGCATATTATTCGTAAGTTTTTAGATAAAAATTATCCGGATGCAAAGCTGAAATCCACAGACGAATATAAGCCAGGTGACATTATCATTTGGGGCAATTGGCATGTTGGTATTTTGATAGACGAAAAAGTTCCTGGAACCGACCGTTATTACGGGGTTCACAATATAGGTGCTGGACCCGAAAAATCAGATTTTTATTACGATGAGGAAGAGCTCGATCACTACCGCTGGAAACCATTTTAATACAGAATTCGGTGTTCAAAAATGAGGATAACTGATTACATTTGCTATAATGATTTTGTTGGCGATACTTTTACTTATTGGGCTTGCTTATTTGTTTCTGAACGGATGGGTAATGATTCGTTGGCTCAAACGAAAAGTAAAAACGAAAAGTTTTTTATGGTTTTTTGTGGTGACGTCCATTCTTTATCTGAGTATACTATTTTGGAACCGTAAAAGCATTGAGTTTTGGTTGGACACAAAAAGAATTGAAAAAGAGGCCCAAAAGAAACCCGATCAACCCAATCGATATTGTGCATGTAATTGGAGCTCTTTGAGCCTAAAGAAGGATAGCTATCCCAAAAAACATCGACCTCTTGCCCAAAAAATAACACAGAATCGATACATCAAAGACAGCAAAACGCTTAATAAATACCTTAGAAATAAAGACTTGATGACTTTTACCGATCAAGATGGCTACTGGGTGGAGCCTTTGACCCACAGCTCCATGCATTTGACACCACTTGCCCTTAAAAGACTCAATGAGCTGGGGCGATTATTTCGTAAAAATTTGGAAGATACTAAGGATGCCAACAGCTATTTTGTGATTTCTTCCGTAACCCGAACCGAAAAACAACAGAAACAAATCGTTCGTGCCTATCCCAATTCAGCCACCAGAAATAAGAGCACGCACAGCTATGGGGTTTCCTTTGACATCAGTAAGATGATGTATAAGTCTTCTTGTAACTACAGTCTGAAAGCTCTGGAAAAAGCACTTACCGAAATGCAAAGTCAGGGAAAGCTCCTGATTTGTCCCGAAAAGGGATGTATTCATATCACAATAGTGAATTAATAGAGCCATTTAATTTAAGCATAGATATACTGTTTTAGCTTTTCATAAATGTCCAGTGAAACGCAACATACTTATTTTATGTGTAGCGCATTTATCCTAAATAAAATTTATATCTTTCATTAAAATATGAATATGAAAAAAGGAATGATTTTGGCCTCTGCAATTTTTGTGCTTACGGCCTGCGAGCAATCAAAAAAAGGAGCATGGACAGAAGCAGATATGAATGACTGCATCAAAGATGGTAAGGCAGAACTTAAAGAGGACGCGGAGCTTCAAGGTGTGGTTGAGATGTTTAATTTGGATGTTTCTGAATTCACTACATGTGTTTGTAAAAATGCCGAAAAGCATTACGAATCATACGAAGAGGCAGATAAAGTCTTGTCAGACGATAACCTTTCTGAAGAAAAAGCCATGGAAGTCTTTGGAGATTGTTTTGGAGATGAATTCAAGGAAATGATGGAAAGTGTGGAAGGAGAATTGGATTATGAAATGGATTATGATGATGAAATGGACTATGAAGGTCTGAGGATATAAGTCACATCTTACCCAATTCACTTGATGGTCAAACGATATATGTATACGATATTGACAGTCCCAATGTAAAATAGTCTTAAATAAAAAAGCACCTTTCATTCGAAAAGTGCTTTTATCAGAGTGGACAGTAGTTAAAACTTTAATAATTCAATGCTTGATTAACGTTTAAGAT
>WTIB01000010.1:0-5084 GCA_011522905.1 Crocinitomicaceae bacterium
TCAACAAAAATAAACGGATAACTAAAGATATCAACAATTGATTGGTGTTAAATTCATTTTCTCAATGACAATTCACTGAAGAATATACTATTTTTATCCTGTGAGCCCTTGTAAATATGGACAATTTTAAAGAAAATAGAAAAGAATTAGATGAAGAATTAGAACGTTTCATTACGCTTCTAAATCAGCTTCTTCCTCATTATCATTTTTTATTGAAAAAAAAGGACCTAAGCGAGGAAGAGCTCAATAAACTCGGTGAAATCGAGCATTATCTCATCGGAGTGAATTCAAAAATAATGGAGATCAAGGGGAAACTTGAACAAGACCTTTTCGGACAATCATTGGATACCTATTATAAGCTCAAAACAAATGCTTACGAGGGAGACCCCCAATCAAAGCTAAAACTCGAAAAAATGAGGGATACCTTTGCTGAAGCACTCAAATCTGGTGACCTCATCAACTACAACTAAGTCAATTTCTTCTAAACTTTATACTACTTTTGCACCATGGGCTTAAAGGAAAATTCGCGGGTACTGGTCATTGGAGGTGGAAGCTGGGCTACTGCATTATCTAAATTAGTCAGTGAAAATAAAAAGGAGCTTTTTTGGTGGATGCGAAATGAAGATTCTATTGCTCATCTCAATAAGTTTGGTCACAACCCCAAATACCTGCAATCTGCATCATTTGAAACCTCAAATATTGAACTGGATTCTGATTTGACAGCACTTGTTTCAAAAGCTGAAATTCTCATCGTTGCCGTTCCAAGCGCTTTTATTCATGAGACGCTCAAGGTACTTCCTAAGGATATCCTAAAAGATAAGGTTATTTTTTCCGCCGTTAAGGGAATGATACCCGAGTACAATGTGATTCCTGCGAGATATTTCCACAAGCATTTTGATGTGCCATATGAGAATATTGGAATTATTTGTGGACCTTGTCATGCTGAAGAAATTGCTATGGAACGATTGTCTTACTTGACCGTGGCATGTTCGAATCAAGAAAAGGCAAAACTGATGGCATCCTATCTGTCATGCAGATATGTCAACACTAAGGTTTCTGACGATTTATTTGGCACTGAATTTTCAGCCATTTTAAAAAACGTATACGCCCTAGCTGCGGGCATTACATCAGGTCTAGGCTATGGTGATAATTTTCAAGCCATTTTAATTTCTAATTCGATTCGAGAGATTGAAAAATTTATTGATGCTGTTCATCCCATACATAGAGATACAAAAACGAGTGCTTATCTAGGGGACCTTCTGGTGACTGCATATTCGAAATTTTCGAGAAACCGTTCGTTCGGTTTTATGATTGGTAAAGGCTATTCACTAAAAACTGCACAAATGGAAATGAACATGATTGCAGAGGGATACTATGCTGTGAAATCACTTTCCAAAGTCAAAAAGGAATTCAATGTAGATATGCCCATTTTAGATTGTGTGTACGCTATTCTATATGAAAATGCTTCCCCTAGAAAAAAAATAAATGCACTTACAGAAATCCTTGATTAACCATTGAATTCATGAGCAGAGATATTCGGGTATTTAAATTTGGTGGTGCATCTGTAAAAGATGCCGATGCAGTAGTAAATGTAGCTGAGATTATTCGTCAGCATATGGATACCGATTTAATTATTGTTGTTTCAGCCATGGGTAAAACAACAAATAAACTTGAAGATATTTTCAATGCCTTTGTCAATAAAGACAAAAGTGCATTTGATCAAAAAACGCAGGCGTTGAAGCAGTTCCACTTTGATATTGTGGAAAATCTCTTTGGCAATGCTCCAAATAGAGAACTTCAGCAGTGTATTGAAGAATATTTTGACGAAATCAATGATTTTTATGAACAGAAAAGTGATGAAGCAAGCTATTTGTATGATCAACTCATTCCCTATGGCGAAATCTTATCAACTAAAATCATTCATTATTATTTATTGAATTCAAACATCAATAGTACTTGGTTGGATGCGAGAAAGTGCATCAAGACAGATGCCAATCATCAAAATGCCAATGTAAATTGGCCTTTGACAACGGAGCATATCCATAATGATGTGACACCACTTTTGAAAAAGAATCAAGTTGTGGTTTCACAAGGTTTTATTGGAAGTGCTGAAAATAATTCAACTACTACCTTGGGAAGAGAAGGTTCAGATTATTCAGCAGGGATTTTTGCCTATGCCGTGCAAGCGAATGAGGTCATCATCTGGAAAGATGTTCCTGGAATGCTAAATGCAGATCCAAAGTATTTCGAAGACACTGTGAAATTGGAACAAATTTCATTTAAAGAGGCCATAGAATTGTCTTATTATGGAGCAAGTGTTATTCATCCAAAAACAATTAAACCACTTCAAAATAAAAACATACCACTCTATGTAAAGTCTTTTATTCAACCAGAGAGTAAAGGGACAATCATTCAAAAAAGGACTGAGAATGATGATGCGATTCCTTCCTTTATTTTTAAAAAGAATCAAGTTCTGTTTTCAATTATGCCAAAAGACTTTTCTTTCCTGATTGAAGAGAACTTGAGTGATATCTTTTTAAAACTTTCGAAGACCAATGCGCATATCAATATCATGCAAAACTCGGCATTGAGCTTTTCATTTTTGATGGACAACAAATCAGACATCGTCGAAAAGATAAAATCCGCTTTAGAAAATGACTACATCGTTAAATACAATACAAATCTTGAATTGGTAACCATTAGACATTATGACCAGAAAACGATTGATTTTGTAACTCGTGAAAAGGAAATACTATTGGAACAAAAGACAAGATCTACTGCTCGTTTCGTTCTTGGAAATACCGAAACAGCTACAAATACCATCAAAGAGGTATAGGTATTTAAAGAGATGACACTTATTTTTGAAGTCATGAATGTAAGATTGTCAGATTGTAAAATTGGAGAGGAATTAAAAGTCAATAAGATTGAAGATGGAGATATTGCCCCAAAGCTCATAGAAATGGGCTTAACTGAAAATCTAATTACAAAAATTATATTTATCGCTCCTCTCGGTGACCCGATTGCATTGGATATCAATGGCTTTGTATTGTCCATTCGAAAATCAGAGGCCAAACATATTTTAGTAAACAAAATTAGCTCTTAGCCCATCCTACATGAAAATTGCCCTACTCGGAAATCCAAACACAGGTAAAAGCTCAGTTTTTAATTTGCTCACTGGGATGCGCCAAAAAATTGGGAATTTCCCTGGAGTAACGGTCGAAAAAAAATCGGGCAAATACAGCGACGGGAAAGAATCGATAGAAATTATTGATTTTCCCGGCACCTACAGCCTTAATCCAAGAAGTGTTGATGAAGAAGTGGTTTCGAAGGTGCTTAATGATCCATCAAACCCTGATTATCCAGATCTCATTATGGCGGTAATTGATGCCTCAAGAATAGAAAATAATTTGTTCTTATTTACCCAGCTATATGATTTAGGACTGCCAATGGTATTGGTTTTAAATATGTGGGATTTAGCGAAAAAGGAAGGAATTCAAATTGATCTTAATAAATTACAGGAATGCTTTCCGGATATTACCATCATTCATACCAATGCAAGAGTTGGAATTGGTAAGGACAGGATAATCGATACCATTAAAAATCACAAAAAAAGAGCAGACACAAGTTTCATTAAAAGTGATGAAGCACCTCAAAAAACAGAAGAGAATTACGAACGTAAAATAGCAGCCCTTCGAAAGAAAAAAATTCAGGAGATCACTCCAAAGTTTGTTGAAAAAGAAAGGACAAAAAAAACAAGCAAACTCGATTTACTATTTGTGCATCCTGTTTGGGGATATCTTTTTTTCCTATTGGTATTAATGGTGATTTTCCAATTTATTTTCTCATTTGCGAGCTACCCTATGGATTGGATAGAAGGTAGCTTTTTATCTTTATCTGAATTTACTGCTAGCACTCTTCCATCGGGAGCTGTGAATGACTTAATTAGTCAAGGAATTGTTCCAGGTATTGGTGGCGTATTCATTTTCATTCCTCAAATTGCCTTGCTCTTTTTCTTCATTGCCATTTTGGAAGAAACAGGATACCTATCACGTGTCGTATTTATTATGGACCGCATCATGCGTCCCCTCGGACTGAATGGAAAGAGCATTGTACCATTGATGTCAAGTTTGGCATGTGCCATTCCTGGCGTAATGTCTACAAGGACCATTTCGAATTGGAAAGAAAGACTGATTACCATTCTGATTGCTCCACTTATGAGCTGTAGTGCTCGAATTCCAGTTTACACACTATTGATTGCATTGGTCATTCCTGAAGGTCATGTGTTTGGGTTTATTAATATTCAAGGATTGGTTTTATTTGGTTTGTATCTTTTGGGTATTTTGGGCGCTTTACTCACTGCTTTTGTTTTAAAGCTTCTTATTCAGAATAAATCCAAAGGTTTTCTCTTGCTGGAAATTCCAAATTTAAAAGCGCCAGTATGGAGAAATGTTGGCTTCACCGTACTTGAAAAAATTAAAATATTCGTTTTTGATGCAGGTAAAATTATCCTTGCGATCTCTATAATACTTTGGTTCATGGCCTCATACGGACCCGGTAATGAAATTGAAAAATCAAGTCAAGAGCTCATTAAAAGCGAAGCCTATAAAGCATCAAATTCTGAAGAGCAACAAAGCCTAAAATCATCTGTGATGCTCGAACATTCTTACATAGGTCATTTAGGTAAATTTATAGAACCGGTCATTGAACCCTTGGGGTATGATTGGAAAATCGGTATCTCCCTCATTTCGTCATTTGCTGCCAGAGAGGTGTTTGTGGGTTCATTAAGTACCATCTATGCTGTGCATGATGAAAGGGAGGAAAAACAGAACTTAAGAGAAACCATGAAAAATGAAAAGAGAGCTGATGGCACCCCTATATACAGCATGGCCTCAGGCATTTCTTTGATGGTCTTTTATGTATTTGCCATGCAATGTATGTCCACTCTCGCCGTAGTGAAGCGTGAAACACAATCGTGGAAATGGCCAATTATTCAATTGACTTTTATGGGAGTAATGGCCTATTCACTCTCCTACCTTTCATTTTTGATATTGTCTTAATTTGAGCTAATTTTAAATCATGTTTCA
>WTIB01000010.1:5184-7215 GCA_011522905.1 Crocinitomicaceae bacterium
TAATGAAAGAATTCAATCGTTGGATTTGATTCGGGGGATTGCCATTCTCGGCATTCTCATTATGAATATCACCTCCTTTTCATCTATTTCTATGGCCTATTTGAATCCAAATTTAGGCCCTGGAATTGAGGGATACAACGCCTGGATTCATGGGTTTTCATATTTGTTTGCGGACATGCGATTCATGAGTATTTTTTCAATTCTGTTTGGAGTAGGTATGATGATCTTTGTATCTAATGTCGAAAATCGCGGTTTAAAGGCAGCAAAGTTTCATTACCGCAGGATGTTGTTTCTCGGTATAATTGGACTCCTACATGCCTACCTCATTTGGATGGGGGATATTCTCGTTCCCTATGCCATTTGTGCGTGTTTTGTTTTCTTGATTCGAAAATGGAGCAGTAGAACTTTAATATTCTTAGCAACAATATTCTTTTTTGTTCCACTAGTTTTGAACCTCATGTTATGGTTTGGACTTTCACCTGAGGAGCTTTTTAGAACCTTTGATCCCGTTTGGAATCCATCTATTGCAGAACAAACACAAGAAATACTTGCCTACAGAGGGCCTTACTTGGGTCAACTTGAGGTAAGAGCTGAAGGTGCCCAGGCCATGCAGACCTACTTATTTATAGGTGAAGGATTCTGGAGATATTCCTCCATGATGATTCTTGGTATATTATTATATCGATGGAGCTGGTTTTCAGACTACAAATCAAAAACTTGGCACCTAAGGTTTGGCCTTATTATCCTCTTTTCGGGACTATTTATCGCTGGAACAGGGTTGTTTCAATCCTATAAAGTGGATTGGTATGGACCTTGGGCACTGACAATCGGTCATCAATACACCTATGTTTCTTCTTTGTTTATTGCTCTAGCTTACATTTCTCTTTTTATTTATTGGTCCCAAACCAATATTTTGAGTGGAGTTCAGGATCGATTACAGGAGGTAGGAAGAATGGCATTCACCAATTATATCTTGAGTTCTATTATTTGTACACTTATATGCTATGGTCATGGCTTTGGATTATTCGGTAAATTAGATAGGCTTGAGCAGTGGCTTGTGGTACTTCTTGTTTGGGTCCTTATATTGCTTGGCTCCCATCTAATTCTAAAAAAACACAAACAAGGTCCATTGGAGTTCATTTGGCGTAGATGGACATATCATTAAGAACTTTGTTAATGTTCTGTTAATTATTTTTAACACGAGTAAATCTGACGTATTTTAGTGCAAACAAATCAAATCAAAATGAAAAAATTATTTATTCTACCATTGCTATTCTTAGGCGCAATCGCTATGAATGCAAATGCTCAAACTGAAGTAGGCAAAGAGTCTGGCTCAAAAATTGAATTCACAAAAGAGGTTCATGATTATGGAAAAATCAAACATGGTGGTGACCCATACTGTACCTTTGAATTTGAAAACACCGGAAACGAACCGTTGATTATATCTAACGCAAAAGGTTCATGTGGTTGTACTGTTCCAACATGGCCAAAGGAACCAATCGCTCCTGGGGCAACTGGATCAATTAAAGTAAAATACGACACAAAAAGACCTGGTCCGATTAATAAAAGTGTTACCATTACTTCTAATGCGGTAAACTCACCAACTAAAGTTCTAAGAATTAAGGGTGAAGTTGGACAAGCACCAAAAAGTGGAGCGCCGGTAAACAATGCAGGAGCACCAGCAAAACAATAAAATTTGAAAAGGTTAATCCTTATTTTAATATTTTTAAAAACCGCCCTTGTCTTTGGACAGGTGGCGGTTTTTTCTGCGAAGTATAAAACAGTTAAATTTCCAAAAACGAAAGAAGGGGAGCAGCTCAAATTTAGCTACGAAATCAAAAATAAAGGAAAAGCCCCCCTTGAATTGTACTCTTGGGAAGCGGAATGTACCTGCACAGATGTCATTTTACCGACTGAGGCAATCAAACCAGGTGAATTTGCAACCATAGACGTTGTATTTGATACTAATGGGAAATACTTTTTTCAAAACAGACTTATTTATATTCAAACAAATACTCGAAAAAAAAGAGA
>WTIB01000058.1 GCA_011522905.1 Crocinitomicaceae bacterium
GTTAAACCACATTTTGAGGCAGTATTCACGACCATGATTTTCTTTCCTTTTAGGGATGAGAAATCAAACTCGTCACCATTTATATTTTCAACCTTGAATTCGTGAATTGACATTTTTTTAATTTTTAAGGATTCATTATTTGCATTTTGCATCTTATTTAATGAAAATAAGGCAATCAACAGGAGCGGGATTAGTGATAAAAATTTATTCATAAAAACGTAACATAAATATCACTAATTTGTTTTAATAATGGAACATTTTTTGCAAATAAACGATATAATCTTTTAGCGTGAGGAATACCATTTATTCGATATTGACCCTTTCTTTTATTTGCATACAATACATGCAAGCCATGCATGCTCAAACTAAATTTTCAGGGACATGGAAAGGTTTTGAGATTTCGGATTCTTCAAACAGTACTTCAAATGAAGTATATTTCATGGAAATGGTCATCATCAATGGACTTCTTGAAGGAAAAATGAGAGTTGAGGAGGATCATAAAATTGTTAAGATTTTTGATATTACCGGTACAAAAAAACACATCGATTTTAAAATAAATCAAAAACGTCTCCTGCAATCATCACTCAAACAAAAGACCTCAACCCTTAATGCATTTTCATTCGTCTACAATCTAGATCGAGGCTATCTTGAAGGTTTTAAAGATGGTGATACATTAAACAAAAGAATTATACTATTTAAATCCAAATTTGATTTGAATTATAAACTCAGACCATCAAAAAATAAAAATTGGATAAGTTCATTGATGCGTGATTATCACAACGGTCTATCCGCTCCTATGAAACGAATTGAAGAGCTTAAGAATTTCAGCTTCGAACCTATTTATTTTGATTATGACAAATTCAATATCAAGGAAGAGTACCATTCACAATTAAACGAAATCAAAAAGATTATTCTCAGTCATTCTGACCTCCGTATCTTGGTAATAGGGCACACAGATTCTGATGGTTCAAATGCCTACAATGACGTGCTGTCAAAAAAAAGAGCTGAATCAATTATAAAATTCTTTACAACCAAGGGCTTAAGAAGAGACAGAATCGTTATTGATTTCAAGGGGGAAACGGATCCAGTCGATAGTAATGCCACTGCTGAAGGAAAAAGCAAAAACAGAAGAGTCGATTTCAAATTTATCTAAACCAAGGTATTTAGCTTTTCCTCTAACAAAGCAATTTTAGTGAGTGCGTCCGATTCTTTTTTTCGCTCCATGTCCACTATGTTTTTCGGAGCAGAATTTACAAAACGCTCATTTGAAAGTTTCTTTTGAACACTTGTTAAAAATCCACGTGAATAATCAAGTTCTTGTTCTATTTTTTGTCTTTCTGCCTCAACATCTATCGAATCTCCAAATGGAACAAAAAACTCAACGCCGGAAACAATAAATCCATTTGAATTATTGATTTTCTTTTCTGTGCTTTCGAATAGAGATAAATTCGCCATTTTTTGAATCACAGCATCATGCGACTCATTTCTATTAAAATCATTTGCATAAAACAGCTCAAGCTTCACTTTTGAGGCTATATTTTGTTCTTTTCGCACATTTCTAACGTTCGAAATCACCTCCATAGACAACTCAAAATCCTTTAATTCCTTATCGTCATATCCCCTAAATTCTGGCCAATCGGAAACTACCAGATCCATATCTTTTTTGGAAATCAAATGCCACAATTCCTCACTTACAAAAGGCATGAAAGGATGAAGCATTTTTAATATGGTATCAAAAAATGCTTTCGTTTGACTCAATGTATTTTGATCAATGGGTTGCTTATAACCAGGTTTAACGATTTCAAGATACCACGAACAGAAATCGTCCCAGACCAATTTATAAGTTGCCATTAAGGCCTCAGAAATACGATACTGATCGTACATTAGGTCAATTTCTTCAAGGGTTTTTTGAAGCTTATTTTCAAACCATTGAATAGCGACTATGGACGATTCTGGTTGCTCCATATCTCTAACATCCCAATTGGATACCAATCTAAACGCATTCCATATTTTATTTGCAAAATTTCGACCCTGTTCACATTGAGAAGTATCAAATGGAAGATCATTTCCTGCAGGAGAACTGATTAAAATACCAACGCGAACCCCATCCGCTCCATATTTATGAATCAATTCAATCGGATCAGGTGAATTTCCTAATGATTTTGACATTTTCCGACCGAGCTTATCCCTGACAATTCCTGTGAAATAGACATTTTTAAAAGGAAGTTCATCTAAATATTCATAACCAGCAATAATCATTCTTGCCACCCAAAAGAACATAATCTCTGGAGCAGTTACTAAGTCATTTGTCGGATAATAATATTTTATTTCTTCATTATCAGGTCTTGTGAGACCATTAAAAACAGATATCGGCCAAAGCCAGCTTGAGAACCAAGTATCTAATACATCCTCATCTTGCCATAAATCAGATGCTGACAATTCTTTTTTCGACTTTTTTATTGCAAGATCTAATGCCTGGTCAATATTTTCAGCTACAACAAAATCATTTGCTCCTTTTCCAAAATAATATGCAGGAATACGGTGCCCCCACCAAAGCTGTCTCGAAATACACCAATCCTTAATGTTTTCCATCCAATGTCGATAGGTGTTTTTGAATTTTTCAGGATGAAATTTTATGTTTCCATTAATAACGTTGTCTAATGCAGGCTTTGACATTTCCTGCATGTTCACAAACCATTGCAAAGACAATTTAGGTTCGATAATGGCGTTTGTTCTCTCTGAAAAACCAACCTTATTTTGATGGTCCTCAACCTTTACCAAATAACCTTTTTCATTTAGCTCATTTTCAATATTCTTTCTTACCTCAAATCGGTCCTGACCTTCATAATGCAAGCCAAAACCGTTTAAAGTTCCATTGTCATTAAAAACATTCAAACTTTCCAGGTTATGCTTAACACCGATTTCATAATCATTGATATCGTGCGCGGGTGTTACCTTTAAACATCCTGTTCCAAATTCGGAGTCCACGTAATCATCACAAACAACAGGAACTTTGCGATTACAAATAGGCACTAGAATTTCCTTTCCGTGAAGCTGTTTATACCTTTCGTCATTTGGATTCACACATATAGCAGTATCTCCAAAAATGGTTTCTGGCCTCGTCGTTGCAATTGTTAGCCATTGATCATCAGAATCTACAACCTTGTAACGAATATAAAATAGCTTAGAGTTCACCTCCTTGTGTACCACCTCTTCATCTGAAACAGCGGTTAATGCCTCTGGATCCCAATTCACCATACGTACACCTCGGTATATTTTTCCTTTGTTGAAAAGATCTATAAATACCGATTTAACAGATTTTGAATATTCCTCATCCATCGTGAAATGAGTGCGGTCCCAATCACATGACGCACCTAGTTTTTTGAGCTGTTCTAAGATAATCCCTCCGTGCTTTTCTTTCCATTCAAAAGCATGTTCGAGGAATTCGTCTCGAGACAAATCTGATTTCTTTAAACCTTCACTTCTCAATTTCTGAACAACTTTAGCCTCTGTTGCAATTGAAGCATGGTCTGTTCCTGGAACCCAACAAGCATTTTTTCCTTGCATTCGGGCTCTGCGAATAAGTACGTCTTGAATCGTATTATTTAACATATGTCCCATATGAAGAACCCCAGTAACATTGGGTGGAGGAATCACGATGGTAAAGGACTCCCGATCATCAGGAGTAGAATTAAAATATCCTTTTTCTAACCAATGCTTATACCATTTATCTTCAGCAATTTTAGGATCATATGTTTTCGCAATGCTCATTCAATAATTTTAGCGACAAATTTACAAAAACCTTGAGTAATAAGAAGCGCTTTGGCTTTATTTATCAAGAATAAAATCTTTTAATAAATTGGCAATTAAAGGATAGGCAGATACCATATATTTTCCCAATTCCTCAATCGGAACCCATCGACAATCAATAATATCTTCCTCTTCTTGAGGGGTGAGTTTTCCAGAATAAGTACTTTCCATCTTAAACCAATAGGTCTTTTTTAAAATACTTTGACTCCCATACTCGTAAACATGATAAGTAGGATTCAATTCCTGAATAATACTCAAATCATTGTTTAGTCCACATTCCTCCTGAACTTCACGCATTGCGCATTCATTTGGATTTTCTCCAATTTCGAGTTTGCCTTTAGGCAGGTCCCAATAGCCAAACCGATTAATCAAAAGTATTTTTCCAGAATTTTTCACAATACCTCCAGCTGCCATGATATGCTCAAATGATTGAAACATATTCTTGAAATCCCTATTCAGCTGACTTGTGGTAAATTGAATTTGTCCATTTTTTGTGATTTCCATAAAGTGTTTGAAACTCAATATAGGTACCACGACAGCTACCGGAATATCTTTTTTTGCTGATTGCTTGATCTCAAGCACGGATTTATCACTAAAAACTTTATACTTTTGCGTCATGATTAATGACAAAGATAGGGCCTTAAAAATTGCTGAACTACTCTTACAAGTGAAAGCTGTAAAACTTCAGCCCAATGAGCCATTTACTTGGGCGTCGGGGATGAAGTCACCCATCTATTGTGACAATAGAATTACATTGTCCCATCCCAAAGTACGAACCCACATAAGACAAATGATGTCAGAGGCAGTCATTGAGAATTTTGGTAAACCGGATGTCATTGTTGGCGTAGCAACAGGAGCTATAGCTATTGGTGTTCTCGTAGCCCAAGAGCTAGGACTACCATTCATTTACGTGAGAAGTTCTGCTAAGGGTCACGGTAGGCAAAATCTAATTGAAGGTGCTTTTGAAGCTGGACAAGAAGCTGTTGTTATTGAAGATTTGATTTCGACAGGTGGAAGTAGTTTAAAAGCTGTCGACTCATTGAGAGAGGCAGGCATCAAAGTAAAAGGATTAACGGCAATATTTACATACGGATTCGAAAGTGCCGTAAGTAATTTTAATAATGCAGAATGTGCATACACCACACTAACTGATTACACTACCCTATTAGAGAAGGCGTTAGCTTCAAACTATATTGAGAAAAAACAGCTGACACTTCTTCGTGAATGGAGAATGAATCCCGAAAACTGGCAAAAATAATTATGATACTAACTGGAGAAAAAATAATCGTCAATTCAAATGTGCAAAACATTGAATCATTTTTGATTGATTCGAATAACATAGAAAAATTACTGCCCACTGATAAGGTTTCCAACTTTGAATCTGATCAGAGCGCTTGTTCTTTTAAGGTTCAAGGAGGCATTACCATTTCATTGGTACAAGATGGTAAAGAAAATGGAAAAATATATCTTAAATCAGGAGAGAAATCACCTTTTCCATTTAAACTCACGATCCATTTGAGTCCAATTGAAGAAGAAAAAACAGAGGGCTATATTGAATTTGATGGTGAGGTAAATGCTTTTTTAAAAATGATGGTGGAAAAACCTCTTTTAAACCTGTTCAATTATATGGCGAACAAATTAAGCCAGCAATTCTCATAAGAATTGAATCTCTTTGTTCTGAAATAATAATTGTTTGCCATCAACTTCCAATATAAGTCTGCCAATATCATCTACACCGGATAGATAAGCTTCAAAGGGACCCGAATCTTTCTTAAAATTGCTAAGCTCACCAAGACCATTTAGGGAATCAAGATATTTTTGTTTGAGGGCATCATGCTTCAATGAAAACAGAAGGTGTTCATTTTCACTCAAACAAAAAATAAAATCATCTAGTAAATCGACAATAGTATAATCAAGCGAGGTATGTAATTTCATACTTGTGGCATTCAATTCATTAAAATCAGTTTGATTCACATTAATTCCAACACCGATTATGGAATATTTTAAAGCCGATCCAACAAACTTATTTTCAATTAATATTCCAGACACTTTTTTTCGGTCAATCAAAATGTCATTAGGCCACTTAATTTGAGCATTCAGATTTTTTCTATTCAGAAAATCAATGATGCATATGGATACATACCAATTTATACAAATGGGATTTATCTTGTGCAGTTCCTTAGATGACAAAACGAGCGAGAAAAGTAAATTCAAATGAGGATCAGACTGCCATAATGAGCCTTGCTGACCCCTGCCATTCGATTGATTCTCTGCCATAATTACCGAACCATGTCCGATAGAGCCATCATTTACGAGTTTGGCAGCAAAATTGTTGGTTGAATCTACATCTGACAGGATGATTTTTTGAGAACCGATTTTTGAACGCATATGCTCCATTGAATTTCGTTTCAAAATTAAAATTAATCAGTTAGCTTTGTATTATCGTAATTTATGATTGATAAAAAAACAAATTCCGAATCTACAGAACTTTGTGAAGCAATTGTAGAAGGAATGAAAGAGAACAAGGCGAATGATATCGTAGTTTTAGATCTCAGACACCTTGAAAGTGCAGTTTGTGATTATTTTGTGTTATGCTCAGGTGATTCAACAACTCATGTTGATGGAATATCGAATGCTGTAACCAGATATGTAAGGAAATCTATTAAAGAGAAGCCTTGGCATATTGAAGGGAAAACAAATAGCGATTGGATATTGTTAGACTATATCAACGTCGTAGGTCACATTTTCTACAAAGAAGCAAGAAGTTTTTACGATATTGAAGAATTGTGGTCAGATGCAAATAGAACAAATGTCCTTCCTTAAAAAGTAAACAATGGCAAAGAAAAAAAATAATTTCTCAATATACTGGATTTATGCTCTTTTGGCAGTTGGTCTGATCGCTTTTCAAATGTATATGGGACAATCTCATAAACATGAAGCAGATAGTGGTCAACTAGAGGCACTATTTATGGATTCAACATTCAGGGGAGTTGATGAGGTTACTATTGTAAATAGAGAAAATGCTCCTTTCGCAGAGTTTAAATTAAATAAGGAAGGTGTTGATACAGTTATGAACTCAAAAAGAAGCAAATTCAGTTCGATGAAAAAGTCTTTAACTGAATCTGAAGAAAAAGACAAAACCCAAATTCTTTTTGAAATAAAAAGTATCAATCCTGATCGTCTCGACGAAAAATTAGATGCTCAGAATATAACGGTAAAATATGAAGAACGTACAGATTACCTCGGCACAATTCTTAGCTATTTACTTCCCTTTGTAATTATTATTGCCATATGGATTTTTGTGATGAGAAGAATGTCTGGAGGCGCAACGGGTGGCAGTGGCCAAATCTTTAACATTGGTAAATCCAAGGCAAAAGTGTATGAAA
>WTIB01000060.1 GCA_011522905.1 Crocinitomicaceae bacterium
AAATTAAACATCATATTTGGATACAGCCAATAGTAATAAGCGGCCACATCTTTTCCGTAATCCGGATGTCCAACAGGTAACTCAAAAACCTCCTCTCCTCCAGAGGAATAACCAATCTGTAATGACCCATTTTCAAACAATTCTGTGGTATAGCTGCCGTAGTCCAAAGCGGCATTTAGGTCTTCATGAACGAAGGGAATGTGAAAACCCTCGAGGTAATTGTCACAATATAAAGCCCAATGACAATTTACCAAATAATCCTTGCTTTGTGAGGAATCAAGATTGAATTCATCAAGTGGAAGAAAACCAATGCGCTCTTTCATTTTTGAAAGAACTTGTTCTATGTCAAAATCAGGATCAATACCCACAAAAAGCTGTGGTCCTAATTGAGATGTTTTGAATGCTTTTAGATGGTCACAGGCTCTTGGAAAATTTTCGGCCTCTTTAAATTCTGGCATAAACTTGAAGCTCCCATCTGTTTTCCAGGTTCTTCCATGGTAACCACAAGTAATTCGTTTTGAAACACCTTCATGATGAAAGATGAGGTTTCCACGATGGGTACACACATTTGAAAAGCAGGTGAGGCCATTTGCAGTATCTTTTCTCAAAAAAAAGGGTTCTTCTAGAAAGCCTTCAATAAACATGAGTGGCTTAACATAAGATTCTTGAGGCAATAGGTCATCAATAGCTCCAAACCATTGATATGAACGACCAAAAACCCGATTCTTTAATTGTTCAAATACTTCGTCATCGCGATAAAAAGCGGCAGGTAAGGTTTCGGCTTTTGTAATATCTTCATCCACATGAAAATGATTCATCCTTCTAATTTTTGAAGTACAAAATTAACGAAAGCCCATTATTCAAAATTGGCATTCCACCTGTTTTTTTGATCAGCGTAGAATGATTTTTCACCTTTGATGTGGCTTTTTGCTTTCATAATTCCAGAATTCATGGTTTTGGAAACCTGATTATCGGCTTCATTAAAATCTGCCATCCAAACGGCAATCTCTGCTAGGTTACACCAAATCATGGCTGATATTTTAGCATTAATTCTTTCTTTTTTGTTTTGAAGATTGCTTTCTTCAAGTATTTTCAACCACATTTCTCTCGCCTCTTCAAGATCATCCATTGCTCCGCTTCTATCCCTATCATTACCAACCTTTAACAAAGCTTCAGTTGTTTGATTGTATGCCATCACCACATCTGTATAGTCATAATCTTTGTATTTTTTTACCGAATAAATTTCTGCTTTTCTGTTTTTATTAATGTACCCAAATTGGTTATCTAAAGCTGACCCAGATCCCGCTATAGCCGCTTTGCGTCCTTCAGATTCTATTTGAGCATAAAATGTTTCGCGATTGTTCATATACCACTTGGCAAAATCATAAGTGCTTTTGTATTTACCCAATCCTTTTGTTTTTGCTCTTCCGACCATTTTTTCAAATAAAACGGTATTGTTAGGATCAATGACCTCCATTTTAGCCTGTAGCATATAGCTGCATTTGTAATCGTACTTTGTATTTGCTGCTTCTCCTTTTTTAGAATAGCTGAACTTCACATTTTTAATAGGAAGCAATGTATATCTTACGAGTAATCCATTATCTCCTTCATTGAATCCACTGATTTTGATCCCCTCTGCGCTTGCATTAGTAGTAACTGTATGCTGTACGGGTTTTACAACCAATTCCAAAGAAGGCTTAGGTGGATAATTCGCCGACTGAGAAGCTCCCGTAGCGTTTTCTTGTTGCTGTATAAGTGACATTTTAGATAGCCAAGTATCCATTCTTTTTTGATATATACTAACGGCATTATCCAGTCTGATTTGGTAAGTAGCCGTACTGTCCATATTTGCCCCCTCAACATCTGTAACGACCTCAAATCGATACGAACGCAAGCTTTCATCAACACTAATAAGCGGAAGCTGTGTGTAATTAAAATTTACAAAGTTGTCATCAATATTTTGTCCAGTGACTTGTAAAGAAATTAAGCAAGCCAAAACCATTATTTTTTTCATCGTAGTTATTTTTTGGTTAATGTATCCCTGAAAGACAAATATCGTGCAAAACATCAAGAAACCATAAAAGCCTCAATTATTTTTTGTTTCAAGTAACGCAGATTCATTAATGCTTCTCTTAAGAAGCGCTCCCAGCAATATGGAGATGATGACATAGCAAAGAAAGAAATAAAGCCCAAAAACAATATTGGCTTCCACATCAACACCAGGGCTCATGTTAGAAAAGCTCAGATAAGATAAAAAGGCGCCAACAACAAAGACATCAGCCATACTCCATTTGCTGATAAAAGACAAAATGGACTGTGCTCTTCTGGAGGAGAATTTTGGAAACAAGAGCATAAATAAAGAAGCTCCAAGCTTGATACAGGGAATAATAAAGCTAAATAGTCCGATACAGATGGCAACCACATAATTTTTAGATTTCACCAAGATGTCAATGATGTCAAAAACACCTTTGTTTTGATAATAAAAATAAGTGCGACCAGGAAACACCTTATCAATACCATAAGTCGTATCAGCATACATATCGGCAACCGATTTTAATGAATCAAGCACCCCGTTTTTAAGGTTTTTAACTTGAAGGAGCTGATCATTTAATGGGTGGGTAAGGTCTGTCAAGGGTTGAATAGCTGAGGTCAACGCATTGATTTTTTCAGAGATTTTCTTTCCATAAAGGGGTACTTTCGATGAAAAGGCGCTGATGCTCTTGAGCTTATTTTGTGCATTTTTAGATCTTTCATGTATATCATTTGTCACCGAGGTGATTTTTTGATCCAAGGTATCTACCATTGTGTTTAACCTGTTGTCCATGCTATCCACCCGAACCATTCCATACTCATAAGCAGGCGTTTCAATAGGCTTAACCTTTGCTTTTACGGTAAGATTTTCTTTAAATGCCCCAACTTCCAGCATAGGGTTTAGAACACCTTCAAGAAGCAGTGTTAATGCAATAATAGATAGGGAAAAGGCAAATCCAAAATAAGGCTTAATAGAAAACAGTAGCAATGCTACAAGAATTCCAAAGGCAAGGCTAATATACAAAAGCGTAACACCATAGTTAATAGCCTTCGCATTATACATTTCTGCCTGTGCAAGGACGTCGTTATACTTTTTGTTTTTTCGTTCCCACTCTGCTTCCGAAACCCATTCTTGAAAATTAAGTAGGCGGTCATTAAAATTCAGAATATCAGCAATTTTATTTTTTTCTTCTTGAGCTCGAGCTGAATATTTTTTGGATTCAGTGATGAGGTTGATTGCCCAAA
Organism: Crocinitomicaceae bacterium; assembly: GCA_011522905.1. Taxonomy (GTDB): domain Bacteria; phylum Bacteroidota; class Bacteroidia; order Flavobacteriales_D; family Crocinitomicaceae; genus UBA952. Next base: position 3,277 of record WTIB01000060.1, read on the forward strand.
AAAGATAGGTAATGGTGAGAATGGCCAGTATAGGTTTCCAATATTTTTTTAGAAGAAGCATATTAATCTTATTGTTTTTTGTATGATCTGTAGCGGATTTTGAGCAACTACTTTTCAGATAGCAATATACTTTATTTAAACGAAAAACGATTCAAGTTTGCACTCAAGCCGCTATTGTTTATACAGCGTCTGAGGCACAGTTACTTTTCAATTCCTTCGAGTTCTCTTTGCTTCTCAATAAAGTCAATTCCACACTCTAATTTTTCCGCCAATTTGGATTTTGGATTTACAATTCTCCAAAAAGGAGTAACCTCTTCAATGTCATTGCCTGCTTTTAATTCCTCAAATGACGCTTCTGAAACAATTCGCAAGAAAATTCCTGTTGTTACAGGGCAGGTTTTGTCCGCTTGATATTCAATTGCCAAGTCATTTCGCATTGTTGATAATTCAGTTGATTTACCAAAAGGAATGTGCTTAACGTATTCATCAATTATTTGAGGTGTAGCAATAAACATTTTGCTTCCTTCTGGAATGTCTGCAAACTTTTTGTCGATTGTTTTAATTTTCAACGACTTGTCGCAATCTCTTTTTTCTATCCAAGTTCTCTTTACCTTATTCGCCAAGTTTTTTCTCAACCTTTCTTTTTAATTGTGCCTAATGTGCGAATAAAGATACATTTTATAAGACCACTTTATTCAGACAAAGACCAACTCTATTGTTTGGAGGGTGTATTTGCTCCTCCACAAACAATCACCAACACACGTTCTGTTGCATCAAAAGATTCAGGGTAAAGAAGAGGAATTGCAAGCGCGGCTCCACATGCCGGCTCCACTCTTTTGGAAGTTTCCTTGTAAAATAGCTGAGTTGCTTTCACAGCTTCCTCGTCCGAAACAAGAGCTGTATTGATCTCGAATTCTTTGGCAAGAGAGAGGGCTTTTTCTGTGATTCTTTTTGCCCCCAACGTGTTTGCAACGGTATTTATCTCTTTTAATTCGACGATCTTTTGCGCTTTCCAGCTTTCATAAAACGAGGCAGCACCTATGGTTTCAACGGTTGTGATTTTAACCCCAGACCAATGGTTTCTTTTTAATCCTTCAAGAATACCACAAAGCAATCCACCACCACCAACAGAGACAACAAGGTGATCTGGTTTTTCCATTTGAGAAACACACTCATCAATCATTTTGGAATGCCCTGTCCATAATAAAGGATCATCAAACGGGGAAACAAAAGCAGCACCCGTTTTCTCTGCTATGTCAAGTGCGCGTATATTGGCCTCATCCCATACATCACCATATATTTCTACCTTAGCTCCAAGCCCTTTTATTTTATCTATCATAAAGGAGGAGGTTGTGGAGGGCACAATAACGGAAACAGCCAGATTTAGCTGTTGTCCAACATATGCCAAGGAATACCCAGCATTTCCTCCAGAGGAAGCCACAAAGCGTTTTACACCCTTATTTAAATGGTGCCGGCACAACATTTCCATTCCTCTTATCTTAAAAGAAAAGGAAGGCTGGTCACATTCCATTTTATAGTAAACGTCTTCTAGTGATGTTGAGCGAATTAAAGGGGTTTTTTGGTAAAGGGTCTTTTTCATTGAGGTGTATGACTATTTATTGCGCGCACCTTACACAATTCCTACTTTGAGGCATAAGTAATATTCTCCCGATTGGTATCGGGTTTCCACATCGCATACAAAGTCCAAAGTCGGCATCATTAACCTTGTCTAATACCAGCTTTAGCTTATTGAATTTTTCTTCTGCTTTTCGAAGAGCGGCTTCAACAACACTTTTATTGTTAATCGCGTCCATTCTTGAAACCCGACCAATGGCATTTTCTGGAGAGATTGGTTTTGTTGATTCCTTGTAATCAAGTATAAGCTCTTCCGTTTTTTTTAGCTCTTCAAGGATTCTTTTTTTAATGTCTTGTTTGTCCTCTTTATTCATTTAGAAAGCAAAATACCTTAATTTTGCGTTATAAAAAAGAAAGTAAAGGTTTTAGCTTTATGCAAAAAGCACTTAATTTATTTCAAAGAATAGCTTCGGACCTACTTGAAGACGAGAAAAAAAATCCGGTTTCAGATTATATCCCTGTTCAGGAACTGTATCAGCAAATAGATTTGGCTTTACGAGAAAATCCAATTAGCGAACAGGAGTTTGAATCGGTACTTAGAGAAGTGGTATTTGCTTCCCCAAGAACAGCAACACCGGCATTCTTCAATCAGCTGTTTGGTGGCAGGAACGAAACTGCAGTCTTAGGAGAGTTACTTTCCGTTTTATTAAATAATAGCATGTATACCTACAAGGCAGCAGGTGCTGCCGTGGGTGTTGAAAAGGCGGTTCTCAGGGAAGTTTGCAATACAATTGGATGGGATAGCGGGTCTGACGGCACATTTGCTTCAGGGGGCTCCTTAACAAACTTTATGGCCATGATAATGGCTCGTGATACAACGCTTAGCGATGTAAAAAACAGAGGAATGCATGCGCCAATGACCGTTTATACTTCTGAGGAATCTCATTATAGCATTCCAAAAAATGCTGCCTTCTGTGGAATTGGCAGAGACCAAGTGCGTTATATTTCCACAGATAACTATGGCCGAATGATCCCTGAAGAACTTGAACGGCAAATAGAAAATGATATACAAGAGGGTTATATTCCAACCTTGCTAAATCTCACGGCAGGAACAACGGTTTTGGGTGCTTTTGATTCCATTACTGATTTGTTGCCGATTGCCAAGAAATACAATATTTGGACACATGTAGATGGTGCGTATTGTGGTTCTGTTATTTTTAGCCATAAATACAAACACTTAATTGGCGGAATAAAAGGGGTTGATTCTTTTAGCTTCAACGCACACAAAATGATAGGCACGCCATTAACCTGCTCTTTATTACTTGTGAAGAACAAGGCCTCGTTATACCAGTCCTTTTCAAATGAGGCGAGCTATTTATATCAAACAGAGGGAGACGAATTCAACCCGGGACAAACATCGCTTCAGTGTGGAAGGAGGAATGATGCCTTGAAATTTTGGGCTTTATGGAAAAGCGTAGGCACAAAGGGACTTGAGAAAATAGTGGACAAACAATTTGCCCTAGCTGATGAAGCAAGAGCATATGTTCGAAATCACCCTGATTATAAGCTTCACAGCTTTGATGATTCGATATCAATATGTTTCAGCTATAAAGATTTTGACGCCAAAACACTTTGTAAGGAGCTTTATGAGCAAAACACGCTTTTGGTATCCTATGGAGAAGGAAAAACCAAAGACTTTGTTCGGATGGTTACCATTAATGCCCAAAATGAATCTAGTGACATTCTTGATTTTTTTAATAGCCTAGAGCAATTTGTTCAAGATAAAACAAGCTATCAAGAAAAGGCCAAGAGCATTACTTAATTTAATGTCTGAAAAGCAATCAGTTCGAATCAATAAATATCTCAGCGAAGCAGGATTTTGCTCTAGAAGAGAAGCTGACAAGCTCATAGATGCGGGGGCTGTTAAAATCAATGGCAAAATTCCAGAAATGGGAACAAAAGTCTTTTCTGAAGATGTGGTTACTGTTAACGGAAAGGAGATAAAAAGAAAAGAAAGTGAACATATATATATTGCCTTTAATAAGCCTGTAGGAATTGTTTGTACAACAGATACTCGTGTCGAAAAGGACAACATCATAGACTATATCAATTTCCCTTCGAGGATTTTTCCGATAGGTCGCCTGGACAAACCAAGTGAGGGACTTATTTTACTCACCAATGATGGAGATATCGTAAACAAAATCCTAAGAGCAAGGAACAATCACGAAAAAGAATATATTGTAACCGTCAACAAACCTATTTCGGATTCATTTATAAAGAGAATGAGTAATGGGGTACCGATCTTAGATACCATTACACGAAAGTG
>WTIB01000208.1:0-2719 GCA_011522905.1 Crocinitomicaceae bacterium
CCTTATTTGTTTTCAGAGAATAGGCTCTTTATCCCTTTCGCTTTTTGGCTTTACCTAAAGTGATTTTGTAATCGTCTACATTACCTTCGATTTTGAGATTTAAATAACGTGTTTTTTTATCGGGGTCTACTTCAATGATTTCATCATCTCCCGTTTCACCATCTTTTGTTTTTTTGTCTCCAAACATCTTGTACCTAGCGCCTTGCTTGATGATTGACCAAGGGATTCTGATGTAGTATTCCATATTGAAATCCATATCTTGAGTACCGGACAATTCAAAATGACCTAGTGTTGATTCAATGGTCATATTCGGAATGGTTAATGTTCCATTTTTGATGTCCATATGATTTTGCAGTGTATCAAATCGAACAGAGGTCAGGTCTTTATCTCCCATATATTCAGAAAGCATCATCATGTACTTGTAATTTTCAAGCCGTCCATCGAGCACCTGAACATCCATATGGATTTCAGATTGGTCAATATCTGGAACCATATCAGGATACATTCTAATTTTCCCATTGATATCTGCAGTCAGCTTGCCGTGGAGGTTTTCGGAAACAAGTGCATCTTGACCAAAGTTTTCAAACTTAAACAGCAATTGATCGAGCGCTACATTTTTAAGTGAAAGCTCTGGACTCAAATAAATGTGTTTGGGGTCACTACCATTAAAGTATCCCCACATATTTATACTTCCCCCAGCGGCATTCATTTTAAAGGCATCTACATATAGATAGTGGTTTTCTTGGCTGCGCAGTTTGGCTTTGATATTTTGTAAATCAATACGGTGATAGATAAAATGACCAATATCGATATCAAAAGTCATATCTGTAAATGGAAGCTCATAGAGATTGAAAGCTTCGGCATGCTCAGCCACATCTTGGGATGATTTTGCTACTGTTTCATTGTTTGATTTTGGAGGAGCTACATTGAAATCAAAAAGCTGATCAAAATCAATATAATTGGCTTTTAATCCAAGGTGATTATCTCGTTTTCTAATTTTGGAATCCTTTCCTACATAATAATTTAAATCAAGGTCGAATACAGTTCTACCTATTTTACCATGGAAGTCCTCAACCATCAAGTGCTCATCCTCATAATGAAAACGTCCCTTAAAATCTTCAAATCGCATTGGATGCAGTTTCATTTTTGCAGTGACACGATCGAGATCAATATCGATAGAGTGTAGCGCTGATTCTTTGTAGTGCATACTTGAGTTCACATGAAGTATGAGATTGTCAAATTCCTCATGTCGATAATCTTCGGGGACGTAATTTTCACCTTTATACGAAAAGACATCCTCCAATCTTAGGAGCTTCGAGTTCAAGGTTAAATCCAGATCCACATCACCATTTAATGTATCCTTGAACCAAAACCCATAATTGTGAGCCATGCCATTTAAATGGAAATCAGAATCGTCAATCTCTCCCTTGAAATCCTTGATTTTCAAATCATTTTCTCCAACGAGGATGTCGACATGAAAGTCATGCAGCTCGTGTGGATAGTGTTTGAGATTTGCATGAAGACGGTCGATAAAAAACTCACCTTCTGGCAGGTTTTTGGACTCGGTGAAAGCGCGTGCACTTGAATTAAATGATAGCCCAAGCCTTAAATCTTCAATTTGTTCGTCCATTCCAGAGCTGTCTTTTTCCGAAAAACCGGTGATTTCAGAGATATCTAAATTCTTAGAGCTAATATCAAGATGAGCTTCGACAGGGATATCGGTATGATGCACAATGGCTGGAAGATTAGACAGATATCCTTTCATGGAAAGGTCGGAATTTCCAAATTCGGCCTCAAACAAATCCAAATCAGCCTTCTTTCCATTCATGATCAGGTGCATATCTAGCTTCTTTAATGGAGCAGGTAGATCCGTTGATTCAAGGGTCAATCCTTCAACTTTTAGCTCAGTGAAATAGGCCTGATTCAATTCATTAATCGCAAGCTCGGGACGATCGAGGTCAATGATGTCATGAAATCTCATTTCTAATTCTGCATTTCCTCCTGCCTTGAGTCCTTCTAGATTTAAAAATCGAGTGAGAAATTCAAGATCAAAGTCGGCATTTAGCTGCATGTCAACTTCGGGTTCCTCGAAGTTTTTTACAACGACTGACCCCAATAAATTTCCATTTTCAAGTTTAGCGGTCATTCCTTTGAGTGAGAATTCCATGGTCTCTAAATTGCGGTCTTCACCATTGGTGAAATACCCTTTAAAGCCCAAGTCTTCGATCCTTTTTCTTTCTCCCGTATTCTCAAGATATGCCTCACTTGCTCCAAATTCAGCATTTATTAAAGGCATTACACCGTGTAGTGTTGGACCTTCAATACTTGAATTAAAATATATGTTTCCTGCATTTTTATATCGCTCAAGTACAGGAATCAAATCCGAGGGAGCGAAAGCGATGAGCATATCAAAATTGGGTTTTGTTCCATTGATATCAAGATCCACAAAGACATCATTTTCCAGGTCAATTGTTCCCTCAATATTGAAATCTCCGTGCTCCATACGTATGCCAGATGGTTGTATGCTGAGGAGCCCTGAATTTTCATTATAACTAAGGTCTGTATGCACCTCAAAATGTTTGTCGTTGATATAGGTGGTGTCTCCATTGTCGATCAGATTCAGCTCAAAATCTGTATCTACATGTGCGTGGATTAATTCCTTATCCGTTTTAAATCCACCTCTTGCTGAGTGAATGAAAGTTTCTACATCCACATTTGT
>WTIB01000208.1:2819-4115 GCA_011522905.1 Crocinitomicaceae bacterium
CTTGGATTCCAATATGCGCACCTCATCAACTCTAATGGATATATATGGGAAATTTTCGAATGGTTCGAGATGTGTATCACCAATTGTAATCTTTCCCTTATGACCTTTGTTCAGGGCATCAATTTCTGCCTGAATGATTTCGTCTTGGTTGATGTATACAATCAAGATTAAAATGCTGAAAAGGAGAATGGGAACGAATATGGCAAAGCCAAAAAAACGAATCCAAAATTTACGTCTTTTCAGAAAAGAGAATTTCTTGTTTGATTTATGAATCTTGTCGTTTTCTGTCGAAGGCATTTACGTACAAATGGTTTCTTCTGTCGTTTTTAAGATGTTTCGAACTTCCTCTATGGTCGGTGCTTCGGCATATACCCTGAGTACAGGCTCTGTTCCTGAAGGGCGTATCATGACCCATCTCTCATCATCAATAAAATATTTGAATCCATCAATGGTTTCTACATTTCTGATTTGGTATTCGCCAAAAGATTTGTAGTGATTGTTTTTACAATTTGTAATGATTTGTTGTTTGAGCTCTTCAGTAATATGGAGGTCACTTCTTTCAAATTTAAATGGACCAACCAGCTCATATACCTCTTCAATAAGATCATCCAATGTTTTTCCTGATTTGGCCATGAATTCCCATATAATCAATCCCATCCAAATCCCATCTCGTTCTGGAATATGACCTTTTACGGCAATTCCTCCTGATTCCTCACCACCAACGACAATATCATCCTTGACCATAATGGAAGCTATTTCCTTGAATCCAATTTTTGTGGTGAATACCTCAAGCCCATAATGTTCACACATCTTGTATACACGTGGAGTAACACTAAAAGCGATGGCTACTTTTCCTGTGAGACCTTTATATTTTACCAAATAATGAATGAGCAACAATATTAAATGATGAGAATCGATAAACTCTCCCTTTCCGTTAAACATTCCAATACGATCGGCATCACCGTCGGTAGCAAGGGCGCAATCGATGCCTGGGTTTTGTTTAATATGAGCTTCAAGCTCTTTTAAGTTTTTTCCTATTGGCTCAGGGGCTTGTCCGTAAAAAGAAGGATTGTGTTCGCAATGCATCAAATTCACATTGGGTAATATTCTCGGAAGTACCCTTTGACCTGCTCCATACATGGCGTCATAAATTAAATTCATATTAGAATTCTGTATGGCTTGTAGGTCAAAATTGGCTTTCACATGATCTACATACATGGTTTCAATATCGTCTACCTGAAGCTTACCCTTTGCTTTAAAATCATCCAAATTGATGTCTTCGAGATTGATTTCACA
>WTIB01000208.1:4215-5716 GCA_011522905.1 Crocinitomicaceae bacterium
CTCCAAAAGTCGAGCCATGCTGTCCGGGTTTAATGACATTCATTACATCATTATTTGCCAATACAGCCGAGACAGGATAAACACCTCCAGAGAGTGCTTTACCTAAGATTAGAATATCTGGTTTTGCATATGTTTTCTCTTGTCTTTCACAAGATTGTTCACAGCTGCAATTTCCACATACGGCCAATAAGCTTCCGGTTCGTGCAATTCCCGTTTGAACCTCATCTGCGATAAAAAGTACATTTTGGGAGGAGCATAACGATCTAGCGTGTCTCATGAAGTCATCATCAGGAGTATAAACACCCGCTTCTCCTTGAATGGGTTCCACCAAAAAGCCGGCAACATTGGGAAGCTTTAATGCTTCTTCCAATGCCTTGGTATCATTGTATGGAATTTTGACAAATCCAGGAGTGTATGGGCCAAAATTTTTGGTCGCATCAGGATCATTCGAAAAGGAGACAATTGTTGTAGTTCGGCCATGAAAATTTCCATCACAAACAATAATGGTTGCTTGATTTTCAGGAATTCCTTTTACTTCATATGCCCATTTCCGACAAACCTTTAAAGCAGTTTCCACAGCTTCAGCACCCGTGTTCATTGGAAGAACTTTATCAAAGCCAAATGTTCCTGTTACGTATTTTTCATATTCTCCCAAAACATCGTTATAAAACGCTCTTGAAGTCAATGTCAATGTTTCAGACTGGTCTGTAAGCGCTTTGATTATTTTTGGATGACAATGTCCCTGATTTACAGCAGAATACGCTGACAAGAAGTCAAAGTATTTTTTTCCTTCAACGTCCCATACGTAAACACCATCTCCTTTGGATAAAACTACGGGTAAGGGATGATAATTATGTGCACCATACTTATCTTCTATGTCAATATATTCTTGTGTATTCATATCTCAAATTAAATTCGTTCAAAAATAATAAAATGTGGGTGAGAATTATGGCTCATATCTATATTTACTACCAATGATAAGCCGCATCTTTTAGCCAATTATTTTGCACCCTAAGGGTTTGCTCTATAACATCTCTCACACAGGCTTTTCCTCCGTTAAATGGAGAATGGTAATCAACAACCGACTTCACATCAATAGCGGCATCTTGAGGGCAAGTTGAAACACCTACCTGTTTCAAAACAGGAATATCGGGAATGTCATCTCCCATATAAAGCACCTGTTCATCCTTCAGATTATATTTTTCTTTTAATTCCTGATATACCGTTAGCTTATTACTAGACCTTAGATGAACTTCTTTTATACCCAATTCCAATAACCTTCTTTTCAAGTCTTCACTGTAACCTCCTGTAATAATAAAAATATGGTAACCCATCTTGGAGGCATATTGCATGGCATAGCCATCTTTAGAATTTAAGGCACGCATAATTTCCTTTTCAAAAAAGTAGACTTTACCATCCGTGAGTACACCGTCAACGTCAAAAATAAAAGTATCAATGTGATTCAATTTGGTCTTATAATTCATTTCTCTTTTTTGGTTTT
>WTIB01000208.1:5816-7171 GCA_011522905.1 Crocinitomicaceae bacterium
GTGATTGATAAAATTGTTGAGGAATACGGCTACAAGATGATAATCTGCTCTTTTTCTTGAGTCGCATAGGTCAAATTGAATCCCCGAAAGTTCACAAAGCTCCTGTAACAGTAATGACAGCTCATCGGTTTTAGATTCAATCAAAACAGGGAAATCGAATTGGGCATCACTTTTTAAACCGATAAAGGTTTGTAAAGGGTAAAAAACGCCAGTATTCGGATGTTCAATTTCATGAAGGTTCACACTTCCTGCTGTGTATACGGTAGCTTGCTCGTGTTTAATTTGTTTGATTATTGATTTAATTTGATCATCTGATATAGCTACAAATATGATATCAGCCTGGAGCAATTGAATATCTTCAATAAAGTCGCAATTAAATGCTTTTGCACATGCCTTACCGGTCTCGATGTTTCTACTGTGAAGACCCCGGATTTGAAATCCTTTTGAAATAAAAAAATGACCTAGAGATGTGGCTACCTTTCCCGAACCAATTATGGATATGCTGGGTAAAGTATTCATTTTCATTACTGGACAATTCGCCAAAGACCGCTTTCTATCATGCTTTTGGCTTTTTTATATTTCAGCTCCTTGGTTTCTTTACCATTTGATATTTTAACGAGTTCATTTCTTCCCAGCTTTGGTTCTACAACAATAGGCTGTTGTTTTTCTTCGCGTCGCATGGAATTCTTAATGGCCTCATCGTATCCTTGCCTTCCAGGTAATGGCGGTTGTGATGAACTGGATTGTCCTGAACTTGACCCGCTGTAATTACTTTGCTTATCCTCTTTATTGGTACTTTCTACCTCCTGCTGTTCTGGAATATCTAGTTTCATCAAGAGCTCTACTACATCTTCGTTTAGTCTAGAAAGCATATTTTTAAATAGCTCATAGGATTCGAGTTTATAAATCACTAAAGGATCTTTTTGCTCATATGTAGCGTTATTCACCGCTGACCTCAGGTCATCCATTTCCCTGAGGTGTTCTTTCCATTCCTCATCGATTTTAGAAAGGATTACATTTTTCTCGAATGACCTACTGATGTTTTTACCTTCAGATTTATACGCATCCTCTAAATTAACGATCAAACGCATTTCTCTTTTTCCATCGGAAAGAGGGAATACGATATTTTTGTACTTCTCAGACATGGTTTCATACACATGTTTGATTTGAGGCATTCCTTTGGTTGCAATCTTATCACATTTACGGTCGTACTTCGAACGTGTTTTTTCATACACAATATCTACGAGCTCGTCTTTATTTATCTCGGTGAATTCGTCTTCTTGGATAGGTGCAGCTATTCCTAAAACCCTTACCAAATCCAATTCAAAGTCCTGAAAGTTTGAATTTTCATTTTT
>WTIB01000089.1:0-5521 GCA_011522905.1 Crocinitomicaceae bacterium
ACTTGCATCATCTCTTGGCAGGGACTGAATAATCAGAATTTTCAAAATCAATGTTTATTTATTCCATATGAGGTTAAAAATTCTAATGAGTATTACAGGGTTTTGTCACATATGTTAATACATGCAGATATTACTCATCTTGCTTTTAATATGATTTCCCTATATTATTTGGGTGGATATCTTGAAATGGAATTGACATACGAGTTTGGTAATCTTGGCTTGTACTATTTCGTCATCATATATATATTCGGTGGTTTGGCAGCCACAATCTTTCCGTTTTATAAAAATTCGGATAATATATTATATCGGTCACTGGGAGCTTCTGGTGCTGTTTCGGCAGTCGTTTTTGCCACTATAATGTGGAATCCTCAACTTGAGCTAATGCTTCTTTTTATACCGATACCTATAAAAGCGTATATATTGGGACCCCTATATTTATTGGTTGAATATTATTCCATGCGTAGAGGTGGTTCCGGTGTTGCGCATGACGCACATTTGGGTGGTGCATTATTTGGAATTTTATTTGTATTATTGATTGATATCAATAAAGGCGTTGAGTTTCTTAGTATTTTTGATTGATTATGGGAGTATGTTACATAAACAATAACGGAATTATCTTACCGGATTCGTCACCGACAATAATGCCTAAAAATAGGGCTTATATGTATGGTGATGGTGTTTTTGAAACCATTCGAATCATGAATGGAAAGCCCATCAATGTGGAGAACCATGTGACAAGGCTTCTCAAAGGAGCCGCCGTATTAGGAATAAAGACCCCAGAGTTTTACACCAAAGAATTTTTCGAGGAGCGGATAAATGAATTGCTTGTTAAATCTGAAATATTGAAAGGAGGTAAATGCCGCTTATCGATTGACCGAGAAGTCGGGGGAACGTACTTGCCTAAATCCAATGAGGCCAATTTCTACATCGAAGTCGAAAATTATGGATCCAATTATTTTGAGCTAAATGCCAAGGGGCTTGAGGTCGATATTTACTCGGATATTAAGCTACATAAAAACTTTCTTTCGAATTACAAAACAAAATCCTGTTTGGGTTATGTAATGGCAGCGCTTTCTGCTAAAGAGAAGAATCTTGATGATTTATTTCTAAGTGACGTGAAAGGAAATATTCTTGAAACTTCTTCCAGTAATGTTTTTGTGGTAAGTAATGGGGTTTTATATACCCCTGGACTTGACGAGGGCTGTCTTGCTGGAACAATGCGAATGCAAGTAATTAATCTCGCTTTAAATAGTGGTATAAAGGTTTATGAGTGCTCTATCTTGCCTCAAAATTTATTGGCTGCAGATGAGGTTTTCATTACCAATGCCATTAAAGGTGTGAATTGGATTGGCGCATACAGAACAAAGAAATTTTCTAATACAATTGCAAGAAAGCTCATTATTTCTTTGAATGAATTCTGGAGAAACAAACTAGAACAATAATTATTTTTTGATTTCAACGACCAATCGTTCATAAATCCAGTATTGGCGCGTATTTCAGGTCAAGTATAATGTTATATTTGTTATGAATCATGTTTCATAATCTCATATATGTCTGAAAATCAATACACAGAAGATAATATTCGCTCGTTAGATTGGAAAGAGCATATTCGCTTAAGACCAGGAATGTATATTGGAAAGTTGGGTGATGGCTCTTCTCCTGATGATGGTATTTATGTATTGGTAAAAGAAGTTATCGACAATTGTATCGATGAGTTTGTGATGGGGAATGGAAAAAAAATTGAAGTAAGTATAAAAGATGGTCTTGTAACCATTAGAGATTACGGAAGAGGGATTCCATTGGGAAAAGTTGTAGATGTAGTCTCCAAAATGAATACCGGTGGAAAATATGATTCCAAGGCATTCAAAAAGTCTGTCGGTTTGAATGGAGTAGGTACTAAGGCGGTAAATGCGCTTTCTTCTCATTTTTCAGTTTACTCGGTTAGAGACGGTAAGTCTAAAAGAGCCTCGTTCGTAAGAGGAGAGTTGACTGAAGAGTCTAAACTTATATCGTCCGACGAAAGTAATGGAACTTACGTTGAGTTCAATCCGGATTCGACGGTTTTTAAAAAGTATGTTTTTAAGAAGCACTACTTGGAAAAAATGATTTGGAATTATTGTTACCTGAATAGAGGTCTTTCTATATATTTCAATGGCAACAAATTCCAATCTAAAAATGGATTAAAAGATTTATTGGAGGATAATATGGATGGTGATCCATTGTATCCAATTATTCATCTAGAAGGAGATGATATAGAAGTTGCATTTACCCATGGTAGAACCTATGGTGAGGATTATTACTCATTTGTTAATGGTCAGCATACAACTCAAGGCGGTACGCATCAAAGTGCATTTAGAGAATCGGTAGCGAAAGTGATCAAAGATTTTTACAGCAAAAATTATGAATCTTCAGATATTCGTCAATCCATTGTGGCAGCTGTTTCGGTTAAAGTCATGGAGCCGGTTTTTGAATCTCAGACAAAAACAAAACTGGGATCCTTAGAAGTAGAGCCTGGGGGGAAATCTATGAGGGCTTTCATTAATGATTTTTTAAAAGATAAACTCGATAATTTTCTTCATAAAAATCCTGAGATTGCCCAAACGATTGAAACTAAAATAAAGCAATCTGAAAAGGAGCGAAAAGATCTTGCGGGTATACGGAAAATTGCAAGGGAAAGATCAAAAAAAGCAAATCTTCACAATAAAAAATTGCGAGATTGTAGGGTTCATTTAACTGACCTAAAAAACGATAGAAGGGAAGAAACTACTTTATTCATTACCGAAGGAGACTCTGCAAGTGGTTCGATTACGAAATCCAGGGATGTAGCTACTCAAGCTGTTTTTTCGCTTCGAGGTAAGCCACTTAACTGTTATGGACTCACAAAAAAAGTGGTTTATGAGAATGAGGAATTCAATTTAATTCAAGCAGCTTTGGATATCGAAGATGATTTGGATAATCTTCGATACAATAAAGTTGTCATTGCTACGGATGCTGATGTTGATGGAATGCATATTCGAATGTTGTTATTGACTTTCTTTTTACAGTTCTTTCCAGACTTGGTGAAAAAGAATCATGTTTATGTACTTCAAACCCCTCTCTTTAGAGTTCGAAACAAAAAGAAGACCATATATTGTTATTCAGATGAAGAACGGGTTTCAGCTATCGGCGAAATTGGTCGAGGAGCGGAAATAACTAGGTTTAAAGGATTGGGAGAAATTTCTCCGGATGAATTCGTTCATTTTATTGGTGGAGAGATGCGATTAGAGCCAGTTTTATTGTCCCACGATGCTTCTATCGATTCCATCCTTTCATACTTTATGGGAAAGAATACACAGCAAAGGCAAGAATTTATAATTAACAACCTAAAAGTTGAAAAGGATGAGGCGGATGAGGAAGTTAAAGATGAGGTAGCATCAGAGAAAGAGATTAAAGTTCAAATAGATATAGCATCATAAAATATGTCAAAGGATACAGAGGATAATCAATTGCCAGAAGAAGAGCATAACCCATTTGAGAATAAAAATCTAGACGATAACGTCATTCCTGTCAGCGGACTTTATAAAAGCTGGTTTCTTGATTATGCAAGTTATGTGATTCTCGAAAGAGCAGTCCCAAGTTTATTTGATGGACTAAAACCTGTCCAAAGACGTATTCTTCACTCAATGAAAGAGATGGAGGATGGCCGCTATAATAAGGTGGCGAATATTATTGGAAATACCATGAAATACCATCCTCATGGGGATGCTTCAATTGGTGATGCTTTGGTTCAAATTGGACAAAAAGATTTATTGATTGATTGTCAAGGTAACTGGGGGAATACATTGACAGGTGATGGAGCAGCAGCGCCAAGGTACATTGAAGCACGGCTATCAAAGTTTGCATTACATGTTGCGTTTAATGCCAAAACAACGAATTGGTTATCGAGCTATGATGGGAGGAATAAAGAGCCAGAGCAGCTTCCGATGAAATTCCCTTTACTTCTGGCACAAGGAGCGGAAGGAATCGCTGTAGGAATGGCATGTAAATTTTTACCTCACAATTTTAATGAGCTTATAGATAATTCGATCAATCACCTTAGAGGTAAAAAAGTGCAGTTTTATCCGGATTTCCCGAATGGTGGAATGGCTGATTTTTCCAATTACAATGATGGAAAAAGAGGGGGGAGAATTAGAGTCCGAGGGAAGATTAAAAAGCAGGACGCAAAAACTTTAATAATTAATGAAATTCCTTTTGGAACTACGACCACTTCACTTATTGATTCTATCCTTAAGGCAAATGACAAAGGAAAAATAAAGATTAAGAAAATCGAGGACAACACCTCGGCAACAGCTGAAATTATCATTCACTTGACTTCTGGGGTTTCTCCGGATAAGACCATTGATGCCTTGTATGCGTTTACGGATTGTGAAGTTTCTATATCGCCAAACTCTTCAATTATTGATGATGACAAGCCTGTTTTTATTGGTGTGTCTGAAATCCTAAAAAGTTCAACTGACAATACGCTGGCTTTACTGAAAAAAGAGCTAGAGATTAAATTGGAGGAGCTGGAGCGTCAGTGGCACTTTGCAACACTTGAAAAGATTTTCATCAACGAAGAAATGTATATCGATTTCAAGAAGTATTCGGATAAAGAATCTTTATATGCGTATTTGTACAAATCATTCGAGCCTTTTAAAAAGCAGTTGATAAGAGAAATTACGGATGAGGATCTTCATAAGCTTACTCAAATTCCAATGATTCGAATAACGAGATTCGATTCTACGAAGGCTGATGACAACTTGTTGAAAATTGATGAGCAAATTAAGGAGGTCAAGCATAACCTTAAAAATATCGTTGATTTTGCGATTAATTACTTCAAGGATTTGAAGAAAAACTTTGGAAAAGGGAAGGAGCGGAAAACGGAAATAAAAACCTTTGATAACATCAGTGCATCGAAGGTTATCATTGCCAATAAAAAGCTTTATGTAGATTATGCAGAAGGATTTATTGGTCATAGTTTAAGAAAATGTGAAGCCGTTTGTGATTGTTCTGAAATAGACGATATTATTTGCTTTTTCTCATCAGGAAAAATGATGATTACAAAAGTTGCGGATAAGAAATTTGTTGGGAAGGATATTATTTATGCTCATGTATGGAAAAAAGGCGATAAAAGAAAGATATATCATCTCATTTATCAAGATGGGCGAGGAGGACAATCCATGATGAAAAGATTTTATGTCAATTCCATAACTCGAGATACTGAGTACGATCTTACCAAAGGGTCAAAAGGGTCGAAAGTTCACTATTTTTCGGCACATCCAAATGGGGAAAGAGAAGTGGTAAATGTGATTCTAAGACCGAGACCTCATTTAAAGAAAACGAAATTCGAGCTTGATTTTGGTGAACTATTAATTAAGGGTAGAAAATCTGTTGGGAATCGAGTAACCAAGGAGCTTATTCAAAAAGTTGTTCTCAAAGAGGTCGGGGGATCGACTTTGGCTGCAAGAAAAATATGGTATGATCAAACCGTAAATCGATTGAA
>WTIB01000089.1:5621-7166 GCA_011522905.1 Crocinitomicaceae bacterium
GATGAAGATATACGTCATATCCAAAAATGGAATCCAAAACATGCCATTTCAGCTGTGTATTATGATGGAGGGAAATCTATGCATTACGTGAAGCGATTTTTATGTGAAATCACTAGTGACAAGCGCGTAAGATTTATAAGTGAAGCAAAGGGATCTGTTTTATCTGCTTTTTCAACAGCATTTGACCCTGAAGTTACTGTGGTATTTAATAAGCAGCTAAAAGAAACAAAAAACTTACCAGATAAAATTATTCAATTAGGTGATTTTATAGAGGTAAAGGGTATGAAAGCACAAGGAAATCAGCTGACCAAGTATAAAGTGAAAGAAGTTCTTTTGAATCATGCAATAAGTGAAGGAAAAACACCTTGGCCTGAGGAGCAAGAATCAGAAATTAAAAACGATATTGCATCTGAGTCGGTTGAGGAACTTGAAAATGACAAGATTGATACCGAATCTGACAAGCAAAACAATGAAAAAGAAAATCTGTCCGAAAAGACTGTTAAATCTAAGACTCCGGAAGAAGTAAAACCTCAAAAGACTAAACCCAAAGAAGCCTCGAAGCCAAAAAAAGATAAAGGACCAACTACTGTAGAATGGGATTTAACCAATAAAAATTCAAAAGATGATCAGATGAAATTATTTTGATTTCTCTGAATTGTTGTTTTTAATTCGGTTGTATTCTACCCAATGTCCCTCCTCATATCGAATGGAATGCTTTGCTTTTTCATATATTAGCAACTTTTGAAAAAAAAAATCGTTTAAAATATATCTACAGGTAAACTAGGTGCTAAGCTATAAACATATATCGATCAGTCGATTTAGTCAATGTCAATTTTGGTGTTTGCTGTTTTATATATCACTCTCTTTTTCTACCTTTTCCCAAATAATCGAGCCATTTGATATCCGATTTGAAGCAAATCAAAAAGGTGGAATTACAATGCTTTCGAATGTTTCGATATCGTGTAATTCTGGTTCAAGTTGTAGTTCTGCAGTTTCACAGGTTCCTCCTAACGGGTCAAGTTCAAATGAAAACTTCAATATGCAATATGTAGATATTGATGGTGATCCTTCAACATTTATGTCTACAAGTGATAGTTTAAATTTAGATGCCTGCAGTGAGATTCTATGGGCTGGATTATATTGGAGTGCGGAGATTGTTTCTTCAGTCCCTGGTTTTAACGATCGAGATGAAGTTAAGCTGGCGGTTAATTCCGGAGCCTATCAGACCCTAGTGGCAGATGAGATGGTGGATGCTTTCGTCGGAAGTCATCCAAGCTATCATTGTTTTAAAGATATCACAACAATCGTAGAAAACGCAGGTATTAAAGCACGATTTACTGTGGCGGATTTAGTGACAGAGGCAAACTCTACAAACGTGTTTGGAGGATGGACAATCATAGTTGTTTACAAGAATGTATACAACTCAATGAGAAATTTGACAGTATTTGATGGTTTTGGTATTATTGGAGGTGGAAATAGTTTAGATATTCCTATTTCAGGATTCAACACACCACTTTCTGGACCGGTAACATTTGAACTTGGCGT
>WTIB01000224.1:0-4476 GCA_011522905.1 Crocinitomicaceae bacterium
TGGGTATGCTGCTTTATGCCCCGTATATGATTTATATCTATTTTGTAAAATAATGAAGAAGCTGTTTATAATAGCAGGTGAACCTTCTGGAGATTTACACGCTTCTAATCTAGTTAAAGAATTACTTCAAAAGGAGCCCTCACTTGATATTAAAGGTTGGGGAGGGGAGTTAATGTCTAGACAGGGAGTAGAGCTTAAAAATCACCTTGAAAATCTATCCTTTATGGGATTTTTAGAGGTTATTATGAATCTAAGGCAAATTCGAAAAAATTTTAAGTTGTGTAAAAGGCAATTACTTGATTTTAGGCCAGATATTATTTTAATGGTTGATTATCCTGGTTTTAACTTAAGAATGGCTAAATGGGCCAAAAGAAATGGCTTCAAAGTTGTTTATTACATATCACCTCAAATATGGGCTTGGAAAGAATCAAGGGTAAAATCAATTAAGGCAAATGTAGATCGGATGTATTGTATTTTGCCTTTTGAACAAGAATTTTACGAAAAACACAACTATCAAGTACACTATATGGGACATCCGCTTTTGGATGAAATTGCATCATTTAAAAGTGAAAATAAACCACTATTCAAAAATGATAAACCACTTATTTCGATTTTACCTGGGAGCAGGAAGCAGGAGATTGAAAGAAAGCTAAATATAATGTTGGATGCCGTATCAAAATATAAAGACTTTGATATTTGTGTGGCTTGTGCTCCCAATTTAGACAAAGGTTTTTTCGAGAAGTACAAGAAGAAATACAAAAATATTCAATTCATTTTTGGTCAAACTTATCATTTGCTCAGTGAAAGTGATTATGCTATTGTTACTTCAGGAACAGCGACCCTTGAAACGGCTCTATTTAAAGTGCCTCAAGTGGTTTGTTATAAAAGCTCATACATTTCTTTTGCTATTGCAAAAAGGATTGTTGATATCAAGTATATTTCTCTCGTAAACCTAGTAATGAACAAGGAGGTGGTGAAGGAATTGATACAAAAAGATGCTACTGTAATCAAGATTCAGAATGAATTAGATCAGCTTATTGGTGATTCAGATTACCGTGAAAAAATGTTAAGTGCTTATGATGAATTGATTGAAATACTGGGAAGGCAAGGTTGCAGTGAGAAAATTGCACGCGATTTGTTAGAACAATATTAATTAAATATGTTTCGCTGTATTTTACATGTATTAATGATTTGCCCAATGGTGATTTGGGGGCAGAAGATTAATGTTCGTGTATTCTCTGGAGTTGATATGAATAGAATTTCGCTTGTGTCTATGAATGGGAATTGTCAGATTCATACAAAAGAGGGTTTTCTGACTGAGCTAAATGAGGGAAATCAGCTAACGCTGAGACTAAATTCATCAAAGAAAATACATGTTAGTCAAGATGGAAGATTTTTAGGTATATCAGATTCGTTGTTTGTATATCAGTTAAATCGATTAGATTATTTAAAGTTCGTATCACCGGGCAATCAATTCAAGAGCAGAAAATATCAAGGAGACTTTAAGATTTTTGAAAATAAAGGGTCAATTCTGATTTTAAATGATATTTTACTTGATGATTATTTAGAGGGAGTTTTGGCTTCAGAGGCTGGTGTAAATTTAGAAACAGAGTATTATAAAGTTCAGGCGATCATTAGCAGAACCTATGCGCTAAACAATGTGAATAAACATAGTTTCGAGGGTTTCAATTTATGTGATGATGTACATTGTCAGGCTTATTTTGGTCACTACGAGGGTGAGTCAAATGGAATATTAAATGGTGTTGGTTATACTCAGGGAATGATTTTACTGGATTCTAGTGATCATAAATTCCCTGTCTTTTTTTCCGCTAACTGCGGAGGGCAATCATCTGAAACAGATCAAATTTGGAACACCTCAATTCCTGCATACACCTCGAGAGAAGACACTTTTTGTATACATACCAGACAAGCTAATTGGGAGAAATATATTCCTCAAAAAGAGGTTTTTTCATTTCTAAGTAAGACCTATTTTATCGATGTAGGGAATCCAAATGTGGCTGATCAAATCATTAATTTTAAACAAGAAAACAGAAAGACTTTTTTCATTCATCCGAGCTTTGGAATCCCTCTTAGGGATATAAGGTCGCAATTTGGATTAAAATCAACTTACTTCAATACCGAACAAGTTGGAGATAAAATTCTATTCAAAGGAAAAGGATTTGGACATGGAGTGGGATTATGTCAAGAAGGAGCTATGAACATGATTAAGAGAGGGTATAAATATCCTGATGTATTGATTTACTATTTTACAGGCGCTAAGGTCTCAAACTATCGAGAGCATCTCATTTATAGGTGATGACAAAAATATCTTCATCATCCTTTTTGAAAAACTTATTTTCCCTTGCGTAGGCCTCAAGATAGTCCAAATTTTCAATTTTTTTCAAAATGTTTTTGGTTTGAGACAATTGATTTTTCATTTTATTATTTCTCGACCTAAGTTCACTCAATTTGTTTTTTTGATTTGTGATATAAAATATATCATTGTCATCTATAAATATGATATAGGCTAAAAAACAAATTGTAGTGATGGTAAATTTATTCTTAAGTATCGGGAAAATATGTTTCACACTCAAAAATAGCAAAATGCAGGGCAGAATGTTACCTGGCCGAAAAATATTATTAAATAATCAATGTTGATTATTCTTCTGTACAGTTATTATATTTTGTTTTGAAGAATGCATTGAATGTTCGGTCATACTCAAAAACTTTTTTTATACTGTTCAATATCTGACAGGCTTGTGAGTTCGATGCCGATATCTCTGTGAGCATTGAAGCACTTAACATAGCACCATATTTGAGTGCAGATAAATCAGTTTCAGTCATATTTTCAAAATCTTCCTCGCTTAATTCTGATAATTTTGCTATTTCGGTCTTCCAAATTGAATTTGCGGTCTTTATATCTTTTGCGTCGTATCTCAAGGCAGCCTCCATAAGCTTGATTGAAATGGGATACTTACTAATACTCGCATAAACTTCACAGCCTTCTATTGATAAATCATTACGTTCTTGTTTGATTTCTTTATCTGATCCAGAGTAGGGGATGTAATACCCATCTTCTTCGTCTAGGTTTCCAATGATTTCATTGTTGAACCATTCGCTCTGAAATTTATTAAGCCAAATTTTATGAATACTCACATTGTAAATTCCATTTAGATCTAATTCCATTGCTGCTGCTATACAGTCTACAGTTGCACTGAGGGGGTCATCAACAATAGGATCATCCAATTGCTTTTTGTATATTCCATAATACCCTTTGGCCAAGAAAATATTCGGAGTGGGATCTTCCACATATTCTGGTTTTACAAGATATGTAGAAGCTTTTTTAACCAGCTTTAAATAGTTGCTGTCAGCATGAATTTGAGTCAATTCGTCTAGGTTTTTTGTAACAGTTAATATACTTTCGGCCTCGATACTCACTTCATCCTCTTCTGCCTCTTCTTCTCCTGGGGCCGTATATTGATAGGTCGCTGTGAGTGTGAATGAATATATTCCTACTGCTTTGAATTTGATTTTTACCACATCAGTTTCAAGGCTTCCTTTTACAATTTCCCAATCCTTTTTAGGAGTTCCGTTAAATTCCCAAATAACGCCTGTTTTCTTACAGCCATCAGGTTTGAATTTTGCTTCAAAGGTGACTACATTATCATCGTTTTTTTCATTATCTACAAAAACCAATCGTTCGGATTGGGAGTATGACAACGCTGGGTTAGGCGCTTGTGCATTAACTTTTGAGGTGAATAAAATCGGTAAACTAATCGCAAATAGTAATATGAGAAATTTCATTTTTATATTTTAAAAATTATGGCTTTCAATTATTGTGCCGAATTTACAAGTTTATTTGTGACTTTGTATGAGTAAATGTAAAATTTCCTGAGCTGCAATAGAGATTTTTGTTCCGGGTCCATAAATCCCAAAGACTCCTTGATCCAATAAAAATGGATAGTCTTTTTGAGGAATAACACCACCAACAACGACCATAATATCTTCTCTCTCCATTTTCTTTAGTTCTTCTATGACCTTTGGGACGAGTGTTTTATGTCCGGCTGCAAGTGAAGAAATGCCGAGTACATGAACATCATTTTCTATGGCCTGCTGGGCTGCCTCTTTTGGTGTCTGGAATAATGGACCAATATCTACATCAAATCCAATATCAGCAAATGAGCTGGCAATTATTTTAGCTCCTCTGTCATGTCCGTCTTGACCCATTTTGGCAATCATAATTCTTGGTCTCCTACCTTCAAGAGTAGAAAAATCTTCAATAAGTTTTTTTGATTTTATAAAATCTTCGTCCATTTTGGCTTCATTTGAATATACCCCGCTAATTGATTTGATTTTTGCAGTATATCGGTTAAATACATTTTCGAGTGCGGAAGAAATTTCACCTAACGTACATCTTGCCTCAGCACATCGAATACTTATTTCTAGTAGATTTCCTTTTCCATCTTGCGCACACCT
>WTIB01000224.1:4576-7007 GCA_011522905.1 Crocinitomicaceae bacterium
ACACCTGTTTCTATCGCTTTGGACATGCCTCCCAATTCTTCAACTTCTTGAATCAGTTTTCCGGCCTTAGCAATTAATTCATTGGTTAAGGTTTCGATATAATAGCTATTGTGATAAGGATCAATAAAAGAGGTAATTCCAATTTCTTTTTGTAAGTATAATTGGGTATTTCTCGCAATACGGGCTGAAAAATCCGTGGGTAAAGCGATAGCTTCGTCAAGAGCATTTGTATGAAGAGATTGCGTACCTCCAAATACAGCGGCCAGTGCTTCTATGCACGTTCTTGCCACATTGTTAAAAGGATCCTGTTCGGTTAATGACCATCCCGAAGTTTGGCAATGTGTTCGAAGGGATAATGACTTTTTATTTTTAGGGTTGAATTGTTCAATCAGCGAAGCCCAGATGATTCGTCCAGCTCGAAGTTTTGCAATTTCCATGTGATAATTCATTCCAATGGCCCAGAAGAAACTCAACCGAGGTGCAAATTCATCAATTTGAAGTCCGGCATTCAATCCTGTTTTTACATATTCAAGACCATCGGCAAGAGTATATGCAAGCTCGATAGAGGCTGTGGCACCCGCCTCATGCATATGGTATCCAGAAATTGATATGGAATTAAATTTGGGCATATTTACCGAAGTAAATTTGAATATATCCGAAATGATTTTCATTGAAGGTTTAGGCGGATAGATATAGGTGTTTCGCACCATGAATTCCTTTAAAATGTCATTTTGAATTGTTCCACTCAATTTGTTAATATCAACACCTTGTTCCTTTGCCGTTGCAATGTAAAATGCCATAATCGGAAGCACAGCACCATTCATAGTCATTGAAACCGACATTTTATCCAATGGTATTTCATTAAAGAGGGTTTTCATGTCTTCAATGCTATCGATGGCAACTCCTGCTTTACCTACATCCCCTTGAACACGTTCGTGGTCTGAATCATAACCTCTGTGAGTCGCTAAATCAAAAGCTACCGAAAGCCCTTTTTGTCCTTCTTTAAGATTCCTTTTATAAAATGCATTTGATTCTTCAGCTGTTGAAAAACCTGCGTATTGACGTATTGTCCATGGCCGGCTTCTATACATTGATGCATAAGGACCTCCAAGGTATGGTGGAAATCCAGATAAAAAATGAATGTGATTTAAATCATCAATATCTTCCTTCTCATAATTTTTTTTGAGAGGTATGTTTTCTGCAGTTAAAAAAGAGTCATCAATTCTTGAATGATTCTGTTCACTGAAATGTCTAGACTCTAATTTGGAATACCTTTTTTTACTATCCATTTATTTTAAGGTTTTCGAAAATTAGATAATTCATTTCCATATAATTGGGTATATGATCCCAATTGCGGTTTTCTTCATTTTGATTTTGAAACAAATTAATCCCAATGAGTTCTTTATTTCCAGTATGGAATTCCTCCATCTTCTTTTCTCTGGTTTCTTTTATCTTATCTAATATTAATGTATTGTTTTCATGCTCCGAATTTGTATGAAGTTCTAAAAACAGGTCCCATGAATTATGGATGATTTGTTCAGTTAACATTTCAATCAAATAAGACCCTTTCATTGGGTCAAGCACTTTGGAAAGAAAAGACTCTTCCTTAAGAATATGAGAAATATTTAAAGACATTCTTAAGTCGAACCATGATGCTCCTTCTGAAGTTAATTCATTAGCAGAATGTGTTAATAAACCAGATGAGCCTCCAATAATTGCAGAAAGTCCTTCAGTTGTCTGGCGTAATAGATTTGTGTGTGGGTCTTTTAGAGATTTATTCGTCCAACCAGAGCAGCCGAGAATATAAATTTCATTTTGAGAATAATTGTTTTGTGAAAGTATATGATTCCATAGCCATTTAAGAGCTCTAATTTTTGCGATTTCAATAAGGAAATTACTTCCAATTCCAATTTTAAATTTTAAACGTTCGGGCGATTTACATAGCTGAAGTATACGCTCTCCACATAGCAGCACTTGTGCTATTTGCTGATATGAAGATGCACCAATTTGTTCTAGATTAAAACCATTTATGCAAAATGAAACTGAGGAGTTCTTAAAATAATCGTAATAGCTTATGTCAAATGTATCGATACATACCGTAAAATTCTTTTCATTTTCTTTTTTTACAAACAATTTGAATGTTTCAATCTGCTCTGGATGATGAAAAGAAATGCTAACATGAATTATTTCTATGAATATGTTCTCAAATATTTTGTTCCAATTTGGATTTTTATTGACTATTTCGAGATATATGTGATTTGTGCCATGTTCAAGGCACTTGAGTATCATTTCATTATTCTCAAAAGAATCATCGATTTTAAAAGCAGAACAAACATCCCAGTCACCTTTAGCAGAAGCAGAAGCAAATACCTTTTGATTATTCTTTGAAGATATATCAATTCGAATGTTTTCAATAGGGTTAGTATACATT
>WTIB01000093.1:0-1863 GCA_011522905.1 Crocinitomicaceae bacterium
CCCGGATTTTCTAGAACATTTCGAAGAATTACTGAAGGTGTAATGGTCTCATGATACCCCAAACCAATAAATGATTTGTTGACCTTATTCAGGGCTGATTTTTCCTGAATGTGATTCAAATATTCCTGTTCGGATAATGCTTCAGGAATGTTTAATTCCGAAGACATTCTTATTTGTTCTGGAATCGTTTTATTAACCAAATCATCTATTGAATCCTCTCCAATAGTTTCCAACATCTCTCTTTTTTCGGAGGAGTTTGGACCAATGTGTCTTTGTGTAAAAAGGCTCATATTTTCAGGGAATTACCAATCAAAATGCAAATATAATTCAACTCTATAAAACAACAATCAGAAACCAAAAGAGTTTAATTATTTGCAGCTTCTGCATCATGAGAATTCTTGTAGGTTTGAATTCTATTTTTTGAATTTAAGCGTATGTCTTTCCAAAACAAGTTTACGTCTCCAATATGGTAATCTTTCAAGGTAAAAGATAGTGACCTAAAAGGCACATGAGGTATTGAAATCCAAACGGCACCATCGACAAGGTGAGTTTTGAAAGCTTGCTCGTACATCTTTTCATCCCAAAATAAAAATCCCTGATGTAAGCTTCTCTTTGAATAGGCACTTCGATCCCAAGTAACTGGATTGATACATGCTGTGCCCTTATACCAGTCGTTGTATTTTTTGGTTTTATATCTTCTTTTAAAAGTGTTCCAAGCTACAAATCCTCCGATTTGATCACCTTTGGTGAGTAATGGGATACTCTTGAATTCATCTTCTTTGAGCCCGATACCTGGCATGTATGCACATATCAATTGTTTTTGCAATTCTTTTTCATCAAAAAAATCTTTTATTAGAAGCATCAGATGTGTGGATCCTTGGCTATGTCCAGCCAAAATTATGGGTCTGCCGTTATTATAATGATCGAGATAGAATTGAAATGCATTTTTTACATCAGTATATGCCTTTAAAAGCGCTTTTCTTCCCCCTTCTTCAAGTTTCGTATAGCTTCTAATATGAGCTTGAGAGTAGAATGGAACGAACATGCGTCCGGATTCTGCCCATGCAGAAGCTTGAAGTCTGGTAACATTTATGGCGCGTTCTCTTTGTTCCTTATTGTCAATTGAAACATTCCAATCTTTTTCTTTTTTGTTTAGGTAAACCGTCGGATACACATAAAATACGTCTGCATAAGAAAGCAAAGACGTGTCAGAAATAAAAGCTTTATGCAGGCTTGTATCATCTTGTGGAGAAATCATCCAATGTTCAGGATTAGAATAATCTGCTACAACCTGAGAATTAAAATCAAATTGTTGAAGAATAAAGATAAAAATCAATAAATGATGTCTCACAACAAACTACTTTTACGCTTAAAATTGGTTAAAAATGAGTCACAAAATTACGTCATTTATAGGCATTCTTTTTCTGTTTAACATTTTTTGTGCAGTAGCCCAAAAATCAGATTCTTCTAGACGAGACACTTTGTCTGTATGGAAATTAAAATCTTTGTATTCTTTGAGCGGAACACAAAGCTCTTTTGTCAATTGGAATGCTGGAGGAAGGAACAATATTTCATTAATTGGAAATATCATTGCAAGTGCCGATTACAATAAAGCGAAATGGAACTGGTCGAGCGACGTCACCTTGGCCTTTGGAGGCATAAAATATCTCGATGATGTTCAAGGTGTTGATTTGCAAAAAACTGAAGATAAAATTGATTTATCAAGTATTGTGGGGATGCGCATATCCAAGCGATTTTTGATCAGTCTCAATTCAGGCTTTAAGACACAATTTGCAGATGGATTTACCTACCCCAATGATTCTGTTGCAGTATCTAAGTTCATGGCTCCGGGTTATCTTAATT
>WTIB01000093.1:1963-6956 GCA_011522905.1 Crocinitomicaceae bacterium
TACCCCAATGATTCTGTTGCAGTATCTAAGTTCATGGCTCCGGGTTATCTTAATTTGGCTTTGGGTACAGATTATATTAAGGATGCCAATTTTTCTGTTTTTGGTTCTCCATTCGCTGCTAAGACTACACTTGTTATGGACGATTCCCTATCCCAGCTTGGTGCTTTTGGGGTTGAAAAAGGTGAAAGAATAAGACATGAATTTGGGGCTTTTATTAAGCTTAAGTGGAATTCCAAGCTCATGAAAAATATAGACATGAAATCCAAAATTGAGCTATTTAGCAATTATTTAAATAATCCCGAAAATATTGATGTTAATGCCGAATTGGTGTTCATATTTAGGGTTAATTCGTTGTTTTCAGCAACAGCGCAATGGAATTTGGTGTATGATGACGATATCAAAATCAGAGATAAAAATGGAAACATTGGGCCAAGAACGCAATTCAAATCTGTTCTCGGAATTGGGATTTCCTATAAGCTTGAAAATTAAAAAGCGTGATGAAAGCTCAGCTGAAGCTGGTTTTTATTTACGGTATTTGTCGTTTGATTCATGATGCCAAGCTGAAATTTCATTCCTTTTTTGAGGACATATCCAAGAGCAATATACGCCCTATTTCTGTCAAAGATGTTTTGCCCGGGCATTCCCGTACCATTGATAAATATTTCATCGTATAAGGCCAAATAAATGGTTTTTTCTTTCATCTCTTTTTGGTTGAGCGCAACATTTACGAATAGATTATAGCGATAACGCGTTCTCAAACTTTGCTCTTCGACAAAGCGCTGCTCATAGCGAAGTCGATGATTCAGATAGAATCGTTCTCCAATTTTGGTAGGGAATAATGCTTCTTGATAAATCCTACTTTCGTTTATTGTTGAATTGTCTTCTCCAAAGGCTCCAGTTGTAATGTTACCGTAACCCAGTGTGAATTTTATATTGGCCTTTTCAGGTTTAAATGTTACTCCACCTCTTAATAAGAGCTGTTCCAAATCACCCGCGATGTTCCAATTTCGATATTGAACATCTCCCTGAAAACCGATTTTACTTTTCTCATGGGAGGTGTTGAAAAAGTACATATACCAAGCACCCATTTGTGATTCATCTGTGACCTGGCTCTTAGCACTGAAAATATTCATACTCATAAAGGAAACCAAAAGGAACGTTCTTATTTTTCTCATGTTCAAAGTTTATTGGATTACAAATTTTGTCATAGTAAATTAAAAAAACAAGGAGATTTTTTGTTCTCTCCCCCCCCTTAATCTTTAGCACTCTCGTTTCTTAAAGAAACCTTAAAAAAATACTTATGAAACATTTAACAAAAACAATAGCTGCCTTAGTCGGAATAACATTACTGCTAAGTGCATGTAAAAAAGATGATGAGCCTGTCGTTTCTCCACCCGAACCAGTGCCTGGTTCTATTGAATTACAATCCTATTTTAACCAAAACATTTCTGATGAAGTTGAGGCATTTACCATAGATGCAGGATCCAACGAGAACATTATCAGTTCTAAAGGAACACAACTTGTATTTTATTCAAATTCACTCCAGCATGCCAATGGAACTTTGGTTACGGGTAATGTAACGATTGAGCTTTTGGAGATTTTTGACAAGTCAGGAATGATCAGAATGAATGCTCCGACATTAGGTAATCTTCCCGGAGGAGGAAATGCACCGCTCATTTCAGGTGGTGAATTCAGAGTAAGGGCATATCAAGATGGTGAAGAACTTGAATTGGTTGATGGATACAACTACGGTGTAAATTCAATAGTGCCAAACGGTGAACTTGCCGACCCATACATGGAGGTATTCTACGGAAGGAATAGTGATACATTAACCTGGGATCAGGCAGATTCGAGCTTTGTTGGGGGTAATGGACCCAATTATGTCACTTATTTTGATTCTTTGAACTGGTGTAATATCGACCAATTCTTGAACAGTGTTGGTCCATCGACAAACGTCGAAGTTCAGCTTCCTGAAGGATTTACAAATTTGAATAGTGCGCTATTCATATCAATAGATGGAGCCAACTCAGTAGTACCAGTTTGGGGTTTTGAAAATGGTGTATATACCATAGGACCATACTATCAATTGCCGGTAGGAATGCAAGTTCATTTTATTGCATTGGCTGTTATTGGAGGAGTCCCACATACCGCAATCGTTTCTGCTACGCTGGTAGATGGACATCTTGAAGTTATTCCAAGTCTGGATGCTACAACGGATGCTGATTTTGCATCTGAACTTTCGAACCTCCCTTAAGTTCAGGTGATGATGAGTGACCCAGCTCTTTTGAGCTGGGTTATTCTATAAAGAGTCAAGATGAGTTAGAGTTGTGTAGTATGATTAATTAACTTTAGATTGTAAACAAACCATTTGGAAGTTACGGAGGACATCATAAGGGAGGTTAAAGCAGGTAATCGCAAAATTACTCTTGACTTGTATCATTATTCATTCAATGTACTGATGAGTAGTGCTGTACGTTATAAAAACCATAAAGAGGACCAAATGGAAATTGTAAATAATGCCTTTGTAAAAATCGTTTCAAATATCAGCTCTTACAAGCCTGGAACTGCTTATTTTTCGTGGATTAAAACGATTGTACAAAGAGAAATTATTGATGATTTCAGAAAGCATAAACGTTACAATGAGCTTTTTAAAATGAGTGATTCAGATACCTTTCAAGAATCGGTAGTAGATCCAGAGGTCTATGAATCAATCGATAGTGAATCCGCTATGCAGATGCTCAATGTCCTTCCTCCAGCAACAAAACTTGTTTTTAATTTGTATGCAATTGAAGGATATAAGTCCAAGGAGATTGTTGAAGAGCTCAACATATCTTACGAAACCGTAAAATGGCACATTAAACAGGCAAGAAAAAAATTAAAGCAATTAATTATAGAAAATAAAATACCCCTCAAACAGTGAAAGACGAGAAAGATCATATAGACGATTTTTTCAAAGAGCGTTCAGAGCAAGGCTCTTTTGAGGTGCCTGATTCATTTTTAGATGACATCAATAGTAAGCTTGATGCCTTGGATGAAAAGAAGAAAAGAAGGGGAGGGTTCCTCTGGTTGTGGACCTTAATTCCAATAGGTTTGATTATGATGTATGTGCTTTGGCCTGAGGACATACAAACCAAAAAGACCAAACCGATTGTTTCACTAGAAAATCAAGAATCCAATATGGAGTCAGCCACTTTGGATAGCATTAAGGATGAGAGGTCTGAAAACATCCTTATGGCAGATTCACTGACAGAGGAAAATATTGCACAAGAAAAACCATTAAATACTGCCGAAAACGGGTCAGCTGAGGAGCTTAAATCCTTAAAAAATGTATTGCAAAATGATTTGGAAAAAATGGATAAGCCTGCTGATCAAAATACACCCCTTTGGCTTGAAGCTCGCCTTGTCGAAACTATACATGAGCGAGAAATCAAAAACCAGGACGAATCAAAAAGTCTAAATCCAGCAATCGATTCTGAAAATAAGAATGATGAAACGATTCAGACTAAAGACGATGAAGAATCAGCTGAGCCGAAAGTAGCTACTTCCAGTTCTGATGAAAATAAAGAGATTGAGGGTTCTCAAATCGATGCTTCAATGGATCAAAATGAAAATAATCTAGCCTTAAATGTAGATTCTATAGACCAAATTATTGCTGAGGATTCAATTAACAATGAAACTTCTGAAATTGATGCAGAACAAATCGATTCATTATTAACTCATACAGAAGATCAAGATTCTACGCTTACCTCAGAAGAAGTTTCTGAGCTAGTAGAAAATTCAGAAGTTTCTAAAATAGAGACTGAAAAGGAAGCTAAAATAGGTCATGAAATCCAGCTATTTGGAGGAATGCTAAATTCGTCCTCCAATCTGATTCTAAGTGGTGATTCTTCGATATATCCAATGAATACCATGGAATCGAATTTATGGAGTCCTTCATTTGGGTTTATGTACCGCGCAAAAATCAATCATTTTGACTTTGGGGTAGGATTGAGCTGGATGCAAAATGGTGAAAAAGTAAATTACAGCACCAATATCACGCAATATACCGATGTCGATTCTGTCATTTTCATTGCTTGGCAGGTTGATTCTATTTACAATCAAAATACCCAAACGTGGACGGTGGATTCTATTCCCCAATTCGACACGACCACCACCACAGAAAGTATAACCGATACGATTGTTTATAATAACATCAATAAATACACTTGGATATCTATACCGCTTCGATTTGGATATAGATTTGATATCAAGAAATTTAGCATTATTCCTAGAATAGGTCTTGATTTGAGTTTTGTTTCTGGCACTAAATTAGGAACATATGTAGAGCAATATAATCAAGGCTTGGTCCAAAAGTCACCGAGTCAATTTGTTTTGTCCTATGCATTACAGCTTGAGGTCAGACGTAATTTTGAGAGGTGGCATGTGTTTGTTAACCCCTATTTTAGGTCCAATGTAACACCAGTTATTTCATCGGCCATTCAAACAAGAAGGTATAACTCCTGGGGTATTAATGCTGGAATTGGTTTGAAAATTAAGTAATTAGGATAGTCTGTTCTAACGTTCTGGTTAAGCTATAAAAAAAGGTTTAGTTTGGCAAGGTTAATTAGCTTAGGTTTTGTTGGACAACGTTTTTAATTTTTTATAAAATCTGAAAAATGTTCAATTAAGTCTTTTTTCATTGCAACAAATTCAAAGTTTTCTTTTCCAATTTGAAAATCGTGATTTCCAATTTTTTCAAATCCATTTTTTCTGTAAAAATTTATTGCCCGTTCATTGCTATTTAGTACTGAAAGCCAAATTTTATTAAATTCCAATTCCTTTGATTTTTTCAAGAGAAGATTTTGCAATTCAAATCCAATTCTCATTGATAAGAAGTCTTTCAAAACGTAGATTTTCTGCAGTTGGCAAACGCTTTTAGATTCAATAAATTCTGATTTAGAATTTAATTTAAGCTTTGCATATCCAACAGGTAATCGGTTTACAAAAGCTATCC
>WTIB01000030.1 GCA_011522905.1 Crocinitomicaceae bacterium
CTTTTGAGGCAAATAACTCTGAATACATCATTTCAAATTGTGAAGAAATTGTTCTACTTGATCTTGAGGGAGATGAGGGCATTTACAATCATTCTCAGGCTAAAATGGTGCTAAACGACTTTTTTAA
Source organism: Crocinitomicaceae bacterium (assembly GCA_011522905.1). GTDB lineage: Bacteria > Bacteroidota > Bacteroidia > Flavobacteriales_D > Crocinitomicaceae > UBA952. Next base: position 128 of record WTIB01000030.1, read on the forward strand.
GGATTATCCGAAGGGTGATTTCGAGTATACTTTTCAGGGTAAAAATTCAGATGAAGAGATATTTTCTGTGGCCTCTTATCAAGTGCTTACCAATAAATTTACAGTATTGTTTTCTTTCTCAAAGGAAGAAAATAAGATAGAGAGTATTCGCATCAGTAAGTAATCGAGTTTAATTTTATCTGTTTGTCAGGCGTTGTAAAACTTGTGAATTCGAAAATTAGTTGTACTTTTGCCACGTTAAAAACCAATTAAATTAATTTAAGATGAAAAAGATTTTTTCTATTATCATGTTGGCTGCTGCAGTTTCTTTGGTAACATTGTCTGCATGTGGTGATGCTTCTGGTGATGCTTCTGAGGACGCTACTGAGAACGCTGAGTAAGCAAAACAACAAAAAAGATTAAGGGCGAGGGATTCGCCCTTTTTTTATGCCTTTTATTTTGTAATCAAGGTCATTTCATCCACTAGATACTTCGCATTGGAGTACTTGTCAATCACCCAAAGTACATATTTGATGTCAACAACGATGTTTCTGCATCTATTTGGGTCGAACATATAATCACTCATGGTACTCTCCCAGCTCCTGTCAAAATTCAATCCCATTAAATTTCCTTCCGCGTCAATTACTGGGGACCCCGAGTTGCCTCCGGTTGTGTGATTTGAACCTGAAAAGCATACCCAAAGCTCACCATCTTGAGCGTAAGGACCATAATCTTTAGCTTTATGTAGCTCCAGCATTCTTGGTTTTAATGTAAAATCTGGATTCCCAGAATTATATTTAGCAATAATTCCATCTAATGTAGTGTGCTCGGAATAAATTTTACCATCAGCAGGTACCGAACCTTCCAATTGCCCATAGCTGATACGCAATGTGCTGTTCGCATCAGGCCAATGTTTTTTATCTGGGAACATTTCTTTTTTCCCTGCGACATATGTCTGGAGTAATTCTGTTCGTTTTTGAGAATAGCTTCGATATCCTGGAATTACCTCTGAATACCAATTGGAGTATAGCTCGTTGTAATGAGCATAACCTTTATCTTTTTTCAGTTTTTTGACACTTTTTGCGTTGAATTTTTCAATGAATCTTATATACCTGTCCAAATCCGTAAAATTTGATTTTTGATAGATTGTTCCGGCTGTGATAAATGTTTTTAATGACACCTTTTTTAGATATTCATTGGTTAATAGGGTAAATATTTCAGCATCAATTTCTTGATTGTAGTTTTTGAAAAATCCTTCAGCACTTTTTATAAGTGCTTTTTTCTTTTCACGAAGCTCCCCATTTGCCGCATATTTTTCGTAATTCATAATTAGATCATTTGTAGAGCGAATTAATTTGAAATATTCAGGCCCTACATAGAAATATTCAATGCCCATCGAGTATTTAAATTCTAAATCAAATGATTCATCCGAAAGGGTATTCAATTGTTCAACAATCGATCCATATTTGGTTTTCCATTCCTTCTTTGAATTTGCTCTTTGCGTGAAATCAGCTTCAGTTTGTAGTTTTAGCGTAACCGCATCAAGGCGTTTTAATCCATCAATTTGACCAATCCATTTTTTCCATGCATTTGAAATTCTTGCTTGCTTTGAGGCATATTGAATTCTTACCAATTCAGAATTCTTCATGGCTTTATCAATTACGGATAAGGATAAGTCTCTCATTCGGATTCTTGCCGGTCTTTCTTTGGATATAATTTGATTTAAATAACTTGAGCTTACATGCTGTTCTGTTCTGCCCGGGAATCCATATACCATGGTAAAGTCACCTTTTTTTCTTTCTTTCATAGAAATGGGTAAATAGTGTAAAGGGGTGTATGGTATATTTTCATCAGAGTAGGCGGCAGGCTTATTGTCTTTTCCTGCATAAATCCTAAATACTGAAAAATCCCCAGTATGACGAGGCCATACCCAGTTGTCGGTATCTCCTCCAAACTTGCCAATTGAATTCGGTGGGGTTCCCACAAATCGGACATCGAGGAAGGTTTCGGTCACCATCAAATAATAATCGTTTCCATAATTAAAAGCCTTTACGCTCCCTTCATAATGGGTTCCTTCAGTAGCTTCTTGAACAATTTGGTCAATTTCAAAACCATCATTTATTTTTTTTGTGACGTCTTCGATTCTAACAATTCTCATTGCCGTTAGACCCGGATTTGCCAGTTCCTCGCTTAAATTTTGGGCCCAAAAACCATTTTCGATATAATTGTTTTCGAGAGAAGAATGAGATTGAATTTGAGAATATCCACAATGATGATTAGTTAACAGTAAGCCTTTGTTTGAAACCAGTTCAGATGTACATCCTCCTCCAAATTGGAAAATAGCGTCCTTGATACTTGCGTTATTCACACTATATATATCTTCTGCTGTCAGTTTCATACCTTTTGCTTGCATATCGGACTCAAAAGCCTTGATCAGCGAGGGTATAAGCATACCTTCATCGGCCAGCGCAGCAAAATGAATTAGAAAGGATAATACAGTTATGTTCAATATTTTCATAGTCGTTTATTTTCGCTAAAAATAGAAGTAATCATTTGAAACAGAAAGACAATATCCAACAAATACCTAAATTTGCGGTTTATCTATACAGTAAGTGAGGATATTTCGTGATTTAATTGATTTGGCTGAATTTAAAAATTCAGTAGTGACCATTGGCACATTCGACGGTGTTCATCTTGGACATCAAAAAATATTGAATAAATTAAAAAATGAAGCCAATGATATAAATGGGGAGTCGCTATTATTTACATTTTATCCTCATCCTCGCATGGTGATCTTCCCAGAAAGTCATAATTTGAAGCTCATTCAAACCATTGATGAGAAAATTGAAAGTTTGAGAGAATTTGGATTGGATAATTTAATTATCTATCCATTCACAAAAGAATTCTCAAGATTAACAGCTTTTGAATTTGTTCGGGATATATTGGTGGACAAATTAAAGGTTAAAAAGTTAGTTATTGGATATGACCATCAATTTGGAAGAAATAGGGAAGGTGATATTGAGTTTCTCAGAGAAACAGCAAATATTTTTGATTTTGAAGTGATAGAAATTTCCGCAGAGGAAATAGATGAAGTAAACGTAAGCTCTACAAAAATCAGAAATTCTATAATAGATGGAAATATTGCCAGAGCAAATGAGTTTATGGGGAAGCCCTTTCAAGTTCAAGGTAAGGTAGTCCAAGGTAAAAAATTAGGTAGGGAAATCGGTTATCCTACCATTAATCTTCAATTGAATAATGAGCATAAAATCATGCCATTAGATGGGGTATATGCTGTTCAGGTTCATATAGCTGGATCGAAACACTTTGGAATGATGAATATTGGTATTAATCCTACGATCAATGATCCATACAAGGAAGAGAAAAAATACGAGGTGCATTTATTTGATTTTGATCAAAACCTTTATGATGAAAATGTGATTGTCTTATTCCGTAAATTTATACGAGAAGAAAAAACTTTCGATAATTTAGATGCATTGAAATTGCAGATTCAAGCTGATGAAAAAAACATACGTAAATATTTTAATATTCATTGCGATTAGCTGTTCTCCATCTTGTTTTAGTCAGCAATATCTTTCTCTAAAACAGGCTTTACTAATTCCAAAAGATTCGGTTACTCATCTTAAAATATCCAAGCATAAATTAACTGAGGTGCCGAGTATTGTTTGGGGGTTTAGGAATTTAGTTGCACTGGATTTATCCAAAAATAGACTCAATTCTATACCTGATTCCATAGCTGTTTTATCGCATTTAGAGGAACTTATTTTAAGAAAGAACAAACTGACTATTTTTCCCACGTCTCTTTATAAGCTAAAAAGACTCAAATATTTGAATTTAAGCAGTAATCAAATTGGATATGTCCCGAATGGAATTGTGAATTGTTCTGAATTGACCGAGTTAGATTTATACAATAACCCTATTAGTGATTTGGGTGATGGCTTACAAGGGTTACAAAAATTGAAACGATTAGACCTTCGCGGACTCATGATGAATGCCAAAAAACAAGCTCAAATTTCGGCTAAAATTTCTGGTGTTCAGGTACTATTTGACGCCCCATGTAATTGTGTAAATTAATTTCTTCTATTTATATTTTGATGATTGTTTTCATTACATTATATTTACGTCCAACTAGACTAAACATAAACGGACAAAATTAAACTTAAGCTAAACTATAACTATACTCAATTTTCATCAATCGAATTATTTAAAATCATCATTTTCATCATTGGCCTTTAGGCTTTTTCATCAATAAGATTTCGATTTATTGTTCCAGTTTTAAACGTATTGGTGCATATTTTTTTGCGCATTCATGTTTAGTTAAGAACTGAACTATAACTATGAAAACTACTTTATTATCATCACTCTTACTGGTCTTATCCTATTGTACAATTGGTCAGGTGAATTTCCACGAAATCAAACTTGGCTCCAAATATTCTGAACAAGCGCTTACGGAAGCAATTGAAAAAGCGAATTGGTGTGGTTATTATCATGAATTTGAAAACTATGAACTACATTTTGATGATGGAGCAGTGGTCAAGTTGAAGAATAAGATGCAGATGACATCTGATTCCAATGGAGAACCAATTGAACAAAATTGTTTTCAGAATATTTCAGGAAAATCTGAGAATATTCATTTCATAAATTCAAGTGGATGGATAGTGGTTCCAAAAGAAAAAGTTGTTCCAAAATCAAAGAAGAATTAAGATGAAATATTTAGTACTAGCTCTTTCAATAATCATATCTGGTTTTACGATTGCACAGGGAGATGATTGTTTTAATGCCACCTCATTAGGCGCTCTTCCAACACCAACTCCTTGTAGCTCTGGACTTAATCCAGGAATTGGCTCTACCATTACGCAGAGTGGAACAACTGTGGGGTCTACGCCTGGAAACCCTTATGTATACATGACTGATTGTGGTACGGGAACAGTAGATATGTCAACAGGGTCAAATGATGTTTGGTATTCATTTGAGGCAACAGGAACTGTTGTTGAAATCAGTCTTACAGGGGTGATGCCAAATACCAATATTGGATTGTGGACCGGAAATTGTCTAAACTTGAGTGGAATTGGTTGCGTTATTGGTGACGGGGCTGGAAATGTACCCTTGACACAATTTGAAGCATTAGCTCCTGGTCAGACGTATTTCCTGCAAATTAGTGGAAATTCTCCCGGAACGAGTGCAAACTTCACATTGAACATTAACAATAACGTTGATTGTAATGATTGCTATCAAGGTGGGAGTTTAGTTGCTAATCCTCCACCAATTAATGGTGTTTATTCTGCTGGGCAAGAAGTTGAATTTTGTTTTACGCTTACAGACTATAATCAGGTAAGTGCGAATTGGCTTCATGGTATTCAGGTAGAATGGAGTGCGGGATGGCAAACCACAACAACCAATGTAGTAACTGTTCCCCCTCCCTCGGGAAGTGGAGCAGGGGTTTGGACCTGGTATCCAAATGGAGTCGGTTTTGTAAATGGCACGAATTGGCCATCAGGATTTTATTATGATCATTTTAGTATTCCTGGTTGGGGTGAAAGTAATGCACAAGCCTATGATTTAGAGTTTTGTTGGACTTTGACGACCTTGGATCCAATTTCTTGTTCGTCGAGTATTCCCTTGTCCGTTTCAGTCAATACTTCAGCTGACGGAGAATCAGGAAGCTGGACGAGTCCTGCTTGTGGAAACGATCCTACCATAACTTTTGAAGGTGTTCTTTCATGTTGTTCCGTTGCGCCAGATATCACCTCTACTGATCTAACATGTTCGGGGTCTCCAGATGGAACAGCGACTGTTACAGCACAAGGAACAATTAGTCCATGGACGTATCAGTGGTATGATCAAAATGGAACATTGATTTCAACAGTAACGAACTCAACGTCTTCTACAAATACTTTGACAAATTTATCTCCTGGTTCGTACACTGTAGTAGTTACCGATTTTGCCGGTTGTTCTTCAGGAAACACTGTAATTGTGAATGATTTTGTTTCATCTGCACCATCATTGAGTTCAACTAATGCAGATTGTAGTGGGACAATAAACGATGGGACAGCAACGGTCGTCTCAAACGGAACCCCTGGTCCTTGGACTTTCATGTGGTTCGATTCTGCCGGAAATATGGTTTCGAGTACTACGAATTCTGGATCGAATACAAATACAATTAACAACTTAGGCTCAGGAACCTATACAGTGACCATTACTGACGGGGCTAATTGTAATTCAAGTGGTAGTGTAACGGTAGGTTTAAGTGCGTTTTCAACTCCTACTTTTAATCAAGTAGGTCCGGTTTGCGTAGGAGAGCCTTTCTCCTTACCTTCGACAAGCAATGAGGGCATAACAGGTTCATGGTCACCAGCTCCTGACAATACAACAACAATTGAGTATACCTTTACTCCTGATCCAGGTCAGTGTTCGAATACCACAACAATGATAGTTCCAGTCAAACCTGCTCCATCTGTTACAATTTCAGGTGCGGGTGTAATTTGCTCTGGTAGTACAATTGATTTAATTGCAAATTTAGATGGTATTGACCCATCAGTTACTTGGAGCTCCTCAGATGGTAGTTTTTCCAGTACAACTAATACTCTTACGACTTTTACTCCTTCAGTTACTTCAGGTTCAGTTTTTATCACCGCTACTGTTACTAGTCCAGCATGTTCATTACCCGCAGAGGAAACAATTGAACTTACAGTTGTTTCTTCAATTACGCCGGAATTTGATTCCGTAGATCCTATATGCTCGGGTAACACTTTTACGCTTCCGTCGACAAGTAATAATGGAATAACAGGT